>NZ_JAVXGL010000085.1:0-8556 GCF_036657415.1 Anaerorhabdus sp.
ATTCAAAGATGAAAAAGAATACCTTGCCGCAAACCATCGTAAAATATTTATTGCGATGGCAAATGATATTCGCGTTATTTTAATTAAACTTGTCGATCGTTTGCATAACATGCGGACACTTCAATACATGACGGAAGAAAAACAGAAACGTATTGCTGCTGAAACACTTGAAGTTTATGCACCAATTGCTCATCGACTAGGTATTAGCGAAATAAAAAATGAATTAGAAGATCTAAGTTTCTTTTATTTAGATCGTGAGATGTATTATCAAATTGCACATCTTGTTGAAGCGAAAAAAGCGGAACGTGATGATCAAGTTAAACATATGATTTCTGATATATCAGATTTATTAGGTAAAAATAAAATAGAGTTTAGAATTTTTGGTCGAAGTAAACACTTGTATAGTATCTACAAGAAAATGAAAACAAAAAATAAACGCTTTGAGGAAATTCTTGATTTATTAGCAATCCGTATTGTTACAAAAACGGAATTAAACTGTTATGAAGTTCTAGGATATATTCATGCGACATATCGTCCGATTCCTGGAAGATTAAAAGATTATATTGCAATGCCAAAGATGAACATGTATCAATCCTTACATACAACGATTGTAGGCGATGACGGAAGAATATTTGAAGTACAAATACGCACTGAAGAAATGGATTCAATCGCTGAACAAGGGGTTGCAGCTCACTGGCGTTATAAAGAAGGTTCTAAATACGATTCACGTCGTGAACAAAAAGAAATTGAAGAGAAACTTACATGGTTTAAAGATTTTGCAATGTTGATGGATGGACAAGAAGATGACAATCCAGTTGCATATATGGATACCCTTCAAAAGGATGTTTTTGAAGCTAATGT
Source organism: Anaerorhabdus sp. (assembly GCF_036657415.1). NCBI lineage: Bacteria > Bacillati > Bacillota > Erysipelotrichia > Erysipelotrichales > Erysipelotrichaceae > Anaerorhabdus > Anaerorhabdus sp. The sequence goes on from NZ_JAVXGL010000085.1 coordinate 862, forward strand.
ATATGTTATGACACCTAATGGAAGAGTTATTGACTTACCAAATGGTTCTACGCCTATTGATTTTGCATATCGTGTTCATACAGAAGTAGGACATGCTTGTGTAGGGGCAATTGTTAATGAAACATTAGTTCCTTTAAATACTATTTTAAAGACTGGTGATGTTGTACAAATTAGAACATCTAAACAATTCTCAGGGCCAAGTGAAGATTGGCTGAAAGTTGTAAAAACAAATCAAGCAAAATCAAAAATCAAAAATTACTTGATGAGAAAAGAAATTGAACGTCGTCAAGAAAAGATTGAAGTTGGTGAACAAATCATACGAGATGAATTAAGAAAACGTGGATTTGATGATAAAGAATATATGGAAAAGAAGAAATTCGAAGCAATATTCAATCATTTCCAAGTAAACAACTATGTTGATTTCATGTATGCTATAGCTGTAAAATCAATATCACCACCAAGTGTTGTTGAAAAGCTAACGAATCAAAAACGTAGTGTTCTTGAAACAAATGCCTTATCAAAATTGTTGAATAAAGAATTCTCATCAAAGAAATCAACATCAAAATCTGGTCTTAAAGTTTCTGGAGTGGATTCAATGATGATGTCACTTGCTGGATGTTGTAGCCCTGTATTAGGTGATGAAATCATAGGATATATTACAAAGGGACAAGGAGTTAAAGTTCATCGTGTAGATTGTCCAAATGTTCAAAATACCAAATCAAGATTAATAGCGGTTGAGTGGGATGAAACAATTTCTAAACAACAATATGAATCTAATTTGACAGTATTAGCACATGATCGAAATTTCTTGCTTACAGATATCGTTACAGTTATTTCACAATGTAAAGGAAATATGACAGCTGTGAGTTGTGTTGTTAAAGGTGAAGACTTAACCGCAACATCGAAGAAGAGTAAACTTGTCAGTGATAATGAGCATTTAAAAAATATTATTGCAAATCTAAAGAAAGTAAATAGCGTAATTTCTGTAGAAAGACAGATTTTATAGGAGGAAAAGAAATGAAAAAATTAGTAGTGTTAGTAGCTTTAGCAGCACTTCTTGGAGGCTGTAGTTCAGCGCCTAAAGAAAATGTAACATCATGTAAACAAGCAATGCAAGGAATTGAAATTACATCAAATTTCATATCTGATGAAAGTGGTAAAGTATTACGTTTAGAACAATCAAGTACCCAAGAAATACCAGAAGATCAAATTGAACTCGCTAAAGAATCATTAGAAGCTCAAAAAGCAAGTTCTACTAATATGGATGGAGTTACAATGGAGTACACAATGAATGGCAATGTAATCACTGCTAATGTTACTTATGATCTTACTAAGTTGAGTGATGATATGTTACTACAATTTGGATTTGTAGATGATTTTAAAGATGAAAATGGAAATATCAATATTGATAAAGTTACTGAACTATACACAACAATTGGAATTGAGTGTACTGCGAAATAAGCCTTGTCGTAATAATTTTTCCATGATATAGTATAGGAAATTCGATGAAAAAGAGGTTGTTTAGGGAACTAGGTAGAGAGAGAAACAGATTGGTGAAAGTTTCTATAGGGAAGTAAACAATTGACACTTGTGAGAAATATTTCTGAATGTAGTAGGAAATATCGTATTCCGCGTTAAGGAATTGAGTGCATGGAAACATGAACTAAGGTGGTACCACGTTAAACAAGCGTCCTTAGATTATAGGACGCTTTTTATATTCTAGAGGAGGAAAATAATATGGCTTATCAAACACCGCGAGGAACGTATGACATTTTACCAACAGAGGTTTATCGTTGGCATCAAATGGAAGATTTAATTCGCAATATGTGTACAGTATATGATTACAAGGAAATACGTACACCCATATTTGAAGATACATCTGTATTTAAACGTGAAAATGATAGTTCAGATATGGTAAATAAAGAAATGTACACATTTCAAATGAGCAGTGATTCTTTGACACTTAGACCAGAAGGAACTGCTGGAGTAATTCGTAGCTTTGTTCAAAATAAGATGTTTGGAAGTATGGAAATGCCAGCAAAACTTTACTATATTGGTCCAATGTTTAGACACGAACGTCCTCAAAAGGGAAGACAACGTCAGTTTAATCAATTTGGTATTGAAAATATTGGTGTTAAAAATCCAATGGCAGATGTAGAAACAATTGCCTTAGGCTATTCACTAGTTAAAACAATCGGTCTTCAATCAATCAAAGTATTAATTAATACTTTGGGGGATGATGAAAGTCGTTTGGCTTATAAAGAAGCATTGAGAGAACATTTTAAAGATCATGTAGAAGAATTATGTGGCGATTGTAAACGTCGCTATGATCAAAATCCGCTGCGTTTACTTGATTGTAAAGTGGATCATGATCATCCATCAATGAAGAATGTACCACTTTTGGAAGATTATCTAACAGAAGAATCAAAAGTATATTTTAAAAATGTATGTGAAGGATTAGAAGCTTTAGGTATTCCCTATGAAGTAGATCAACACTTAGTACGTGGATTAGATTATTATACACACACTGTATTTGAAGTTGTTTCAACTCATGAAGAAGCAGGAAGCCAATCAACAATCTTTGCAGGGGGACGCTATGATGGTCTCGTTAATTATTTTGGTGGACCTGAAATGTCAGGTGTAGGCTTCGCAATTGGTCTAGAACGATTATTATTAATGGCCCAAGCTGAAAACTGTGAATTTTTTGAAGAAGAACCGACTTTAGATGTTTATGTGATGAGTTTAGGTAATGTAGGAAGTGTTCCATTACAAGTAGCGACAATGTGTCGTTCAGCAGGCTTTATCACAGACTTTAATATTCAAGAAAGATCAATGAAAAGTCAGTTTAAATCAGTTGATCGTAAACAAGCCAAAGTATGTATTATTGTTGGTGAAGATGAAGTGAAAAATAATCAAGTTAACTTGAAACATATTGAATCACAAACACAAGTCACCATTTCAATTGATGAAATTATTGATACATTAGACCACTATTTGAATGAAGAACATGAATGTCATTGTGGACATGTGGAGGAATAGAATGAAAAGAACACATCATAATGGAGAATTAAGACTTACTAATGTTAACGAGAAAGTTACATTAGTTGGTTGGGTTGCGAAAAGAAGAAATCTAGGATCATTAGTTTTTATTGATTTAAGAGATCGTTCAGGTATTGTACAACTTGTATTTGATGAAACAATGGAAGAAAAAGTAAAAGATGTTCGTAATGAATATGTATTACAAATTGAAGGAATTGTATCCGAAAGAAAAGATAAAAATCCTAAGCTTCCTACAGGAGATATTGAAATCAAAGTTGAAACGGTAAATATTGTGAATACTGCTGAAACTACACCAATTATTGTTGCGGATGAAACAGATGCTCTAGAGGATACACGTTTAAAATATCGTTATCTCGATTTGCGTAGAGGACCAATTAAAAATAATTTAATGCTTCGTCATGAAGTGTGCTTAATTGTCCGTAATTTCTTGGCCAATTTAGGATTTATGGAAGTTGAAACACCAATTCTTTGTAAGAGTACACCAGAAGGAGCACGTGATTATTTAGTTCCAAGTCGTATTAGTAATGGTAAATTTTATGCATTACCACAATCTCCACAATTATATAAACAATTATTAATGGTGGGTGGTATTGAACAATATTTCCAAATTGCACGCTGTTTCCGTGATGAAGATTTAAGAGCGGATCGTCAACCTGAGTTTACACAAATCGATATTGAAATGAGTTTCGTTGATGAAGAAGATGTATGGTGTGTGGTAGAGTCATTGATGAAAGAAATCTTTAAGAAAGTGAAAAATGTTGAACTTTCTGCTTTTGATCGCTTACCGTATGTTGAATCTATGAGCCGCTACGGTAGTGATAAACCAGATACTCGTTTTGGATTAGAATTAAATGATGTAAGTGAAATCTTTGAAAATACAACTTTTGAAATCTTTAAGAATATCTTAGATGCAAAAGGAATCATTAATGCAATTTGTTTAAAAGGTATGGGAGATAAATTTTCACGTAAGGATTTAGACAAACTGCAAGACTATGCAAAGGTTTATGGTGCAAAAGCATTATCATATTTAAAATATAGTAATAATGAACTAAGTGGTTCAATTGCAAAGGTTGTTAGTGATGATGAAAAGACGGCATTAATAAATCATTTTGAATTAGAAGAAAATGATATGTTGTTATTTGTTGCGGACAAAAAGAAAGTGGCACAAACTGCATTGGGTGCAGTACGTCTAAAAATAGGACATGACTTTGATTTAATTGATACTTCTAAGTTTAATTTCTTATGGATTACTAACTTTCCAATGTTTGAATATGTTGAAGAAGACGGTCGTTATGTAGCAGCTCATCATCCATTTACATCGCCAAATCTAGAAGATGTAGATAAACTTATGACAGATCAAGAAAACTGTTATTCACGAGCTTATGACCTTGTCTTAAACGGATATGAATTATTAAGTGGTTCAATCCGTATCCATGATCAAAAAGTTCAAGCAAAAGTGTTTGAAGCTATTGGGTTAAGTGATGAAGAAGCGAAAGATAAATTTGGTTGGTTCCTTGAAGCATTTAAATATGGGACTCCTCCACATGGTGGTGTTGGTATTGGTTTGGAACGTCTAATTATGATCTTGTCAGGCACAGATAATATCAGAGATGTTGTGGCATTCCCTAAAACAGCAAGTGCATCTGATTTAATGAGTGAGGCACCAAATGAAGTTGACGCAAAACAATTAAAAGAGTTAGGTATTGGACTAAATAAGTAAGCAGAATGAAAATTCTGCTTTTCTATTGGAGTATATTTCTTGCATGTGGATGGGGCTAGCATTATGATTAAAATGACATTATGTGGAGGAAAATTATGAGAACTTTAAAACTTAAAGAGGGCATTACATGGACAGGGGTATTAGATCCTAATTTAAGAGTCTTTGACATTATTATGAAAACTGAATATGGAACAACATATAACTCATATTTAGTGGAAGGTAGCGAGAAAATTGCTTTAGTAGAAACTGCAAAATTAAAATTTTATGATGAATATATTGAGACATTAGATTCTCTCATTGATATTTCAAAAATAGATTATATTATTGTAGACCATACTGAACCTGATCATGCCGGTAGTATTGAAAAATTGATCCAGCTTAATCCAAATATCGTTGTGGTAGGGACACCTGTTGCGATTAATTTTTTAAAGGATATCATCAATAAAGATTTCTATAGCCTTGCTGTTAAAGAAAATGAAACATTATCTTTAGGTGATAAAACACTTCGATTCATGATTCTTCCAAATTTACATTGGCCAGATACTATGTATACATATGTAGAAGAAGATAAAGTTTTATTTACTTGTGATTCATTTGGGGCACATTTCAGTGATGAAGGAATATTGAAAAGCAAAGTTACCAATGAAGAAGGATATCAAATTGCATTAAAATACTATTTTGATAATATTATTGGACCATTTAAAAATCCATATATGGTTAGAGCATTGGAACGTATTAAAGATTTAGAAATAGATATGATTTGTACAGGTCATGGTCCAGTACTTGACTGTGATTTGGATAAAATAATGAAACAATATCATGAATGGAGTACTCCTAAAGCACTACATGAAGTAAAAACAGTTCTCATAGCTTATGTGAGTGCCTATGGATATACTGAACAATTAGCATTTAAGATTCGTGATGGTATCAAAACGAGTGGACGTGTTGACGTAAAATGTTTTGATTTAGTTACAAGTGATATCAATGAAGTGATGCAGGAATTAAATAATGCGGATGGTATTCTTTTAGGAACGCCAACAATCATCGGTGAAGCACTTGCACCAATTTGGTCATTAACAACAGCAATGTTTGCTCCAATTCATTCTAATAAATTAGCATCTGCTTTTGGAAGCTATGGTTGGAGTGGAGAAGGTGTTCCCCATATTATTGAACGATTGAAACAAATTCGTTTGAAAGTTTTAGATGGCTTCCGTGTTAAATTTAAACCAAGTGATGCAAACTTAGTAGATGCTTTTGATTTTGGCTATAATTTTGGCTGTGTATTATTAAATAAAAAGAATGAAAAAATTGAAGTTAAAAAGGGCAGCGGAAAAGTTAAATGCCTAATATGTGGAGCAATTTTGGATGAAGGTGAAGAAATATGTCCAGTCTGCGGAGTAGGTAAAGAAAACTTTGTTTCTGTTGATGATTTAACCCTTAATTTTCATAAAGATTCGAAAGAACACTTTGTAATATTAGGTGGAGGCTCTGCGGCTTATAATGCAGCACGAGAGATTCGTTTTAGAAATGATACATGTAAAATAACAATTATTTCTGATGAAGCTTATTTACCATACAATCGTCCAATGTTAACAAAGGCATTGCTTGCGAATTTTAGCGGTAATCAAATGGCAATAGAAAATGAAAATTGGTATAAAAATAACAAGATTAATTTAATGTTGAACACAAAAGTAGTAGCTTTACATCCAGATAAAAAAGAAGTTGTTTTGGAAAATGAAACAATTACTTACGACAAATGCATTTATGCTTTAGGTGCAACATGTTTTGTTCCTCCAATAGAAGGAAATACCTTACCAGAAGTAGTCGCAATACGTAGTGCTAGTGATGTTCATAAGATTACTGGAATGTTAGATAGAGTAAAACATGTTGTAGTTATTGGTGGTGGAGTTCTTGGATTGGAAGCGGCGTGGGAACTCAATAAAGCTAAATGTACAGTAACGGTTTTAGAAATGTTGCCAACATTGATGCCACGTCAACTTGATGAAGGTGCTTCGGATTTATTGCGTGCAAGTCTTAATAAAAATAATATGAATTTACGTACAAGTGTAAAAATAAAAAAAATCGTTGGAGAAAATCATGTTGAGGCGGTTGAACTAGAAGATGGAACACAAATTTTGGCTGATTTGGTGGTTATTTCTGCTGGTGTTCGTGCTAATACAAAGATTGCTCAAGAAGCTGGTATTACAGTAGATAAAGCGATTGTGGTTAACGAAAAAATGGAAACAAGCATTGCTGATATTTATGCTGCAGGTGATTGTGCTGAATTTGAGGGTGTTAATTTTGCATTGTGGTCTGAGGCTACTGAAATGGGAAAAATTGCTGGTGCTAATGCAGCAGGTGATGATTTAACTTATACAATGGTACCAGGTGCACTTTCATTCTTTGGTTTAAATACAAATTTATATGCAATTGGAGATACAGGAAGAAATCCAGATATTTCTTATAAAACATTGGAAGTGAAGGATGCTCAAAAAGGAACTTATGAGAAATTATACTTTGCGAATAATTTACTATGTGGATTTATTTTAGTAGGTGATTTAGCTAAGATGAAATCATTGAATGATGCATATTCACAAAAGAAATCATTTGCAGAAACAATGAAAGCGTAGGCTTTGACAAACATGTTAAAAAATGTAACACTTAAACTATAGGAGGGTTTGACGTTATGGATAAATATCAATGTCCTTGTGGATACATCTATGATCCAGCAGTTGGTGATGAAGAACATGGTGTAAAACCAGGAACTGCTTTTGAAGATGTACCATCTGATTGGGTTTGCCCAGTTTGTGGAGCACCAAAAGATTTGTTTGAAAAAATGTAATTAAAAATGGAAGTCCTGTTTATAATAAAAACAGGATTTTTATTTTAGGATAAATTTTTAATGGATATGATGT
>NZ_JAVXGL010000086.1:0-3887 GCF_036657415.1 Anaerorhabdus sp.
TTGAGCACGAATATGTCCAGCATACTCTTCCTTCCATTGCCAAGCACGTTCTAAAAACTTTTCGCGCCCCAAATCATAACGACTAACTCCTTCGTCTTTTAATCGTGCATCTACTTTTGCTTGTGTTGCAATACCAGCGTGATCCATTCCTGGAAGATATAACATATCATAGCCTTGTAGTCGCTTATAACGTGAAATAATATCTTGTAAAGTATTATCCCACGCATGTCCTAAATGCAACTTACCTGTTACATTTGGTGGTGGTATCACAATTGTAAAAGGTTCTTTACTCTTATCACCAGCTGTAAAGTATCCCTTTTCAATCCATTTATCATATTTATTTGCTTCTACTTCTAAGTGATTGTACTTTGCATTTAATTCTTTCATTTGTTTTCCCTACTTTCATATTCACTTTTTAAAATTGAGTATACCTTTTCATCATGATAGTTTCCTTTACCATCTTTGACTTGTTGTCTCAAACATCCATCGTAATGAAATCCTATTTTTTCAATGACACGTTGACTTCTCTTATTTTCTACAAAATGTCCAATATCAATTCTACGTAATCCAAATTGTTCAAATCCCACACGAATTAGTTCACGTACTGCTTCAACCATATACCCTTGTCCCCAATATTTCTTTTTGAGAACATAACCAATTTCAGCAGTTTGATTATTTGCATCATATCCTGCAAATTCACACATGCCTATAACTTCATGATTTTCTTTTAGTTCAATGCACGTTGCCTCTAATAATCCTTTTTCTTTTCGATTCAAAAAGAAATTATCAAGCGCATCATACGTCATCGCAATAGAAGTATGTTTTTGAAAAGTTAAGTGTTCGATTGTTTCATCATCACTTGCATATTCATACACATCACTTGCATCATCCCGAGTTATTGTTCGTAATATCAATCTTTCTGTTTCACCATATTGCATTTTCATTCCTCCAATAAAAAAACGTCCTTATGAAAGGACGTATAATTAACGCGGTACCACCTTACTTCTTTGTTTTCACAAAGCGCTCAAACTTTTAACGCAAGCTTACGAATTCTTCTATTTACTTAAAGAATTAACTCCTAGACTACTTTTCAATTTATGTACGAACCTTTTTCATCAGCCAAGGTTTTTCTAGATGTCACCACAAATTTACTTCCTTCTATTCAATGTCGATAGTTATATTTTATCAATATCACAAATAATGTCAATAAATAAGGATGTATTTCTACATCCCTATCATTTCATTAAGCTTTGACCATAACTCTTCAACACCTTCTTTAGTTTGGCTTGAAAAGTCTATAATACTAGTTGAAGGAACATTTAAAGTTTCACTAATTGCTTTCTTTAGTTTGCTTAATTCACTTCGTTTACATTTATCTTTTTTTGTTGCACAGACAAGAATTGGTAATTGTTGTCCTCGTGCATACTCAATCATTGTTACATCATCCTTTGTTGGTTTATGACGATAATCTACAATGAGAATCAATGCTTTTAGATTCTCTCGTTGTTCGAAATAATCATCCATCATTTTACCAAATTGTATCAATTCAGTTTGTGAACGATGAGCAAAGCCATAACCTGGCACATCGACAAACATACAACGATGGTCAACTTCAAAAAAGTTTAACAGTCTTGTTTTACCTGGTGTATTTCCAACATAAGCAAGTTGTTTGCGATTTACCATCGCATTAATAAGTGAAGATTTCCCAACATTACTTCTTCCTGAAAGAACAAATTCAGGTAAATCTGATTGTGGACATTCAGTAATGGATGAAGCACTCGTTAGAAATTCTACATCTATATAATCCATACTAAACAAGAGCTTCCTTTAAAACTTGTTCCATTGATTCAACAGGAATAAATGTAATATCATTTTTTACAGTTTCTGGTATTTCATCTAAGTCTTTCAAATTGCTCTTAGGAATAATAACTTTTTTAATTCCAACGCGATGAGCAGCTAAGCTCTTTTCACGTAATCCACCGATTGCTAATACATGACCACGTAATGTTACTTCACCTGTCATTGCTAAATCAGAATAAACTGGTGTACCAGTAATGGCAGAAACTAAAGCAGTTGTTAAAGTAACACCTGCACTTGGACCATCTTTAGGAACAGCTCCTTCTGGCACATGAATATGAATATCATGCTTATCAAAGAATTTTGGATCAATCTTATATTTCTTGGCATTTGATTTAATATAGTCTAAAGCGATAGAAGTAGATTCCTTCATTACATCACCTAATTGACCAGTAACGATAAATTTACCATTACCTTCAAAATAAGTTACCTCTACTGGAAGTACATCACCACCAAATGAAGTATATGCAAGACCAGTTACTACACCAATTTGGTTTTTCTTCTCTTTTTGACCATATTCAAACATTTCTTTACCCAGCCATTCAAGAATTAATTTTTTCGTAACTTTGATTGTTTTCTTATTTTCTTTAAGAATTGCTAATACCGCTTTGCGGCATAATGATGCAATTACACGTTCAAGTTGACGCACACCAGCCTCACGTGTGTAATGACGTATTAAATAATACAATTCATTTTCTTCAAGTTTAAATTGTTTTTCTTTTAATCCATTCATTACTCGTTGTTTCGCAATTAAATGATTTTCAGCAATCTTAACTTTTTCAACTTCAGTATAACTTGATAATTGAATAATTTCTAAACGGTCACGTAATGCTGCTGGAATATCTTCTAGATAGTTTGCAGTCGCAATAAACATAACATGTGAAAGATCATAAGGCTCTTCTAGATAGTGATCAGAAAATAATGAATTTTGTTCTGGATCTAAAACTTCCAACATTGCACTACTTGGATCACCTTTATAATCTGACCCTAGTTTATCAATTTCATCAATTAAGAATACTGGGTTAATTACACCTGACTTTTTCATTCCTTGAATAATACGACCAGGCATACTTCCTAAATATGTACGACGGTGTCCACGAATTTCTGATTCATCTTTTACACCACCTAAAGATACTTTTACAAATTTTCTATCTAAAGATCGTGCGATTGACTTTCCAAGTGAGGTTTTACCTACACCTGGAGGCCCAACTAAACATAGGATTGGTGAGCGAAGGCTATTTGTCATTTGTTTCACCGCTAGATATTCCATGATACGATCTTTAACTTTTTCAAGTCCATAATGATCTTGATTTAAACGATCTTGTACAAGGATTAAATCATCATTATCTTGCGTCATTCCATACCAAGGTGTTTTTAATAACCAATCTAAATATGTGCGAACAACTGAAGCTTCGCCTGAAGAAGATGGTAGCATTTCATAACGAGCTAACTCTTCTAAGGCTTTTTGTTTAACATGCTCAGGATATGGATTTTTTTCAATCATCTCACGCAATTCCTGAGTATCATCCGCAACATTTGCAACATCGCCAAGTTCTTCTTTAATGGCACGCATTTTTTCACGTAGATAATATTCACGTTGCCCTTCTTCAATTCTTTCTTTTACTTTTTCATTAATTGATGATTCAACACGTGATAATTCTTTTTCTTTTTCAAGTTCACTTATGATTAACATAAGTCTTTCATTAACATTCAATGTTTCTAACAATTGTTGTTTCTTATCTAAAGATAATGGAAAATATTGTGCAAATTGATCTGCCAATACAACTGCTGAAACTCCTTTAGTCAATTGTGAAATTACTTCAGGTGGAAAACTGGCAGTTGTACTTGCAACACTTTCAAATTCTGTTGCAACACGTTTAACTAGAGCTAGTTCTTCAATTTCATCACCTGCTATATTACTTAGAGGTTGAATTTTAGCCATTGTCAATTTATCACTATCGATATAATCAACTAATTCTGCTCGTTCTAAACCTGAAAATGTTACTCGCATAAATCCTTCTTTTTTGCGA
>NZ_JAVXGL010000086.1:3897-8479 GCF_036657415.1 Anaerorhabdus sp.
AATGTACCAAACTTATAAATGTTATCTATTGAGGGATTATCAACCATGATATCATTTTGGCAAACCACCCAAACATGACCTTCATATTGATTTTGCGCCTCATTAACCGCATTTACACTTTTTTCTCTTCCTACTTCGATGACAACATCTTGATTAGGAAAAATAACAATACCCCTCGTACAAACTACTGGGATTGTCACTTGCAAACTCTTATTTTTCATAACATACCTCCATATGACAAAATAAGACGCTATGCGTCTTATTTACTTGCTGAATCTTTAATTAAATCATAAGCTTTACGAAGTTTGATATCATCAGCCAATTGATATGGTTGAATTAATTCCTTCACTTTTGCTAATTCCATTGTGTATTGGTCAGCAATTGTTTGGTATTCTTTTTCAATATCATCTTCCGTTGCTTCTAGATTTTCAGCTTTAGCAATAGCATCAAGAACTAAGCGCAATTTTACTTTGTTTTCAGCATCTTTCCCCATTTGCTCACGAATTTGTTCAATTGTTTGACCTGTCATTTGCATAAATTGTTGTAATGAGAATCCTTGTTGTTGCAAACGATTAGCAAAATCATTTACTAATTGATCAGTTTCATCATTAATCATTTCTTGTGGAATATCTACTGAAGCACCATCAACAACTTTAGTTACTAAGTCATTCATTGCGTTGTTTTCAGCATCAACTTTTTTATGTTCCCCTAAGTCTTTTTTAATTAAGTTTTTCAAGTCTTCTAATGTTTCAACATCAGGAGCATTAACATCTTTAGCAAATTCATCATTTAATTCAGGAAGTTGTTTTGTGCTAACTTCATGAACTTTTACTTTAAATACTACTGGTGCACCAGCTAATTCTGCCGCATGGTAATTTTCAGGGAAAGTAACATTAACTTCTTTCTCTTCACCAGCTGCAGCACCGATTAGTTGTTCTTCAAATCCAGGAATAAAGCTACCAGAACCAATTTCAAGACTATGTCCTTCAGCTTTTCCACCTTCAAATGCAACACCATCTTTGAAACCTTCAAAATCAATTACCGCTGTATCACCATTTTCAACTGTACCTTCTTTAGTTACAACTTCAGAATAGTTTTCGCGTAAACGATTTAATTCTGCATTCACTTCATCATCACTGATTTCTGTTTCTGCAACTTTGTATTCCAATCCTTTGTATTCACCAAGTGTTACTTCAGGTTTAATAACGATAATAAACTTGATTTCTGCTTTTTCTTCATCCATTGAATCAATAGCTAATTCAGGACGAGCAACAGGCCATAAGTCATGTTCTTTAAGCCCTGCTTGAAGATAACTATTCGCAACACTTTCAATTGCTTCAATCATTACATTGTTTTTTGATACATTTTTTTCAACAAGATTTTTAGGTGCATGACCTTTTCTAAATCCAGGTAATTCTACATTCTTAGCTAGTTTATCAAAAGCTTTAGCTTGGGCATCTTTCCAGTCTTGTCCTTCTAAAGTAACTTTCATTTCTCCTTTAGATTTTTCGATTATATTCCACGTTGACATTCTCTTTTCCTCCTAATGTTCAGCCTAATTATTATAACAAAATTATGACTAATTTCAAACAACTTGAAAAGTTTTATGCTCTTTTTGAAACATTTTTACAAATTTCACACAAAAACCCCATATTTTCCTAAGATAATCGTGTTTTTTCGACTTGTAATTCGTTTCTTTTGGCACTTTTCAAGAACCCATTCCACTCATTTCCACGATTCATTAATCCAAATACAACCTTTGCGACATGAAGAGCTAAATCATATCCTTCATCCTCATCATAAGACAAGGGTAGAAAATTAAAAGTATCGTGAATTAATTGTTGACTGCATAATTCAAAGAATGATGGATCACTACTCTCAAACCAATTACTTAGATATTCAACCGCAACATGAAAACCACCACTATCGAAAGGTCTTTCTAAATCACGAGGATTGAATGAATACTCCACATCATCTTTCGTAAAAACGAATTCCTCATCAATCGCCTGTTCAATGCAAGAATCAATCAATAAAGCCGCTGCTGCATGACTAGGCTTACTTAATAAGTATTCTTTGCATAAATCAAGGTGAGCTCTAAGATTCATCTTATTTAATTGATTTACCGCTATTAATTGTTGTTCATCATTGCCATATAAATAACTTTCAATTTGCTCAATTTCTAATTCTGTTGTTTTTGTATCATTCCGTTGTTCTTTAATAATGACCTTAGCTTTTTTTAATTTCTTCTCAAATTCTATGGGAATATATGGCATATTCAATTCAGCTAAGACTAATGCTTGTGCCTCATCTAATCTTTCATCTTTGATGAGTTCCAATATTTTATCAAGTATTTCATCATAATAATTACTCATAGTCAGCCTTCCTAAAATAAACCTCCAACAATTGTTGAAGGTTTATTCACTAATTATCAAACATCTTTTGTTTTAAATAATCTAGTTTCTTTGTAAATAAGTTTCTTGCATCAATTTCCATTTCTTTTTGTTCGCGACGACGTCTACTAATATCTTCTTCAAAGTCAGTTAATTTCTTTTGTTCAAGATAAATACTATTTTCGATGTCCAAAATACGATTTTGATGTTCTTCAATCATTTGGTTATACAAATCATTTTGCTCTGTAAACTGTTCTAGCTTATTAGCACGCAATTCGTTTTCTTGATTTTCAAGATCAACGAGTAAATCACGACGTTCTTGTATCATTCTTTCAAATTGTGTAAAGAATTCTTTGTGTTTTTGTGAATCTTCATCACTTTCGTATTCATTAGTCAATTGTTCATATTGATTTCTTAGCGAATTCAAACGAATTTCAATTTGATTGTTATTTGCTTGTAGTTTTGAAATAACATCTAGATGAGCATTTTTCATTGCTGAAAGTTCATTATTACTGTTTACAATAACTTCTTGTTCATTCATGAGTAATTCATCTTTAATCTTATTAGCTAAGTCATCACCATGACGGTCATCTTCTGCTTCTCTTTCATGATTTTGTTGAAGTGTTTTACGGAATTCTTCAATATATGTTTCATTTCTCGCTTTTTGTTGTGCGATTAATTCTTCATAATTTCTTTCCTTCTCAATAATCATACGGTTAAGTTCTTCTAATGACAATGAGAATTCTTCACCTGCTTTTTCTTTGTCAGCTTCAATTCTTCTTAATTCACGTTCAAGCACTTTGTTGTTTCTAAGAATTTCTTCTTCCATTGCTGCACGTTTTTTAGCTGCAAGCTTTTCAAAGATTTTTTGTTGCTTTTGAATAACAGTCATAATCTTTTCTTTTTCTTCAGCAAGCAATTGTTCTTTATTCAACACCATGTCATTGAGACGCTTTTCTTCATTTTTACGTTCTTCAATAGCACGTAGTACCTCTGCCTTAATTTCATCACGATAAGCATTAATTTTTTCTTCTTTTTGACGGATAACACGTTCAATGTCGGCAATTTTAATGTAACATTCTTCCTCGTATTGACGGGCTTTCTCTTCAGCTTCACGTTTCTTTTGTGCAAAAGCATTCTCTAATTCTTGCATATTTAAGATTATACGCTTTTCATCACTTTCAAGATTCATTTTTTCTTCCATGATTGATTTGATTCGTTCTTCATTTTCAAGATTTAACTTATCCTTTTCAATCATGAATGCATTTACGGTTGTACTAATTCTGTCTTTAATGCCTTGAATTGTATTTTCCCAATAAGTGTTAAGTCTTTCACGTTCTTCGTTTCTTTGAATAACGCGTTTATCTTCTTCTAGACGTAATTCATTAATATAAGATTCAAATCTAGCTTTTTCTTCAGTGAGTTTATTTTCTTATTCACTAATTCTCTTGTAGATATCTTCACGCTTTTCATCAAGTTCTTTCATCAAGCTTTGTTTGTACTCATCAAAATCTTGTTGATAAGAGCGTAAAATATTTTCATTTTGAATTTTAAACTCAGCTTGTTGTGCATCACATTGAGATACATAGTCAGTAACTTCTTTTTCGTGATCTGCTTTAACACGCTCTACCGCAATGTTGAAAGTATCACTGCGATTTGTAATTAACGCATCATACTCATCTTTAACAAGTTTTTGCTGGCGATAGACCTCATCTAATTTAGCTTGATTTTCTTGTTTAGTTTGTTCAAATTCAGCATTTAATTCTTCAATATGTTTTTGAAGTTCATCAATATTCTTTTCATATTGGAATATTTCATACTCACGATCTGACTTTCTTGAATTCTCTTCTTCTTGGAATTTAGTAAAGAAGTCATCAAACATTGCTTTTTTATCATCTAAAGCCTTTTGTTTAAGTTCAATAGCATTTGCTAAACGAGTTTTTTCTAAATTAATTTCATTTTGTTCTTGTTCGAATGCAATTCTTAAATCATCGAGATATTTTTCATTATTTGCATTCTTTAATTCTAGCTCGTACTGAAGTTGTCCACGATCAAATTCGTGTGATTTTTCTAAACGAATCAATTCATTTTTAAAGCGATTTTCCTCAGCGATTGCATCATTTTGCAATTGTTTTATTTGTTTCTTAATTGCTTCAATTACACCATTATTTTCTTCGATTTTCTTTGCATAG
>NZ_JAVXGL010000087.1:0-8314 GCF_036657415.1 Anaerorhabdus sp.
GATGCCCTTATAGGGCGAAAATAAAACCACACGTTTTACGTGTGGATAGTTACTTTTAAATATTTGTTGATTAATTTATGATGCTGGAGTAGGGGTTGGGGTTGTTTTTCGTTGAAGACGATACATAACAACCTCTGGATCAGAAAGAAAGCGTATATCAGCTTTTGTAGTTCCTACACCATTCATTACATCCAAAATGAACTTATCATCAATTTTGTATTTTCCTTTGTTATAAACCTCAGCATAGGGTGCTGTATAAAATGATCCAAATATTGGAAAATAAACTTGTCCGCCATGACTGTGACCGGAAACTTGTAAATCAACTTGATCTGAAGTCAATGAATCAGCAATATCGGGAGTATGTGAGACAACAATATTGAAACTATTAGGGGAAACATTCGCGAAAGCACTTGTGATATCAGGGTTTCCAAGCAATTGACTATCTAAGCCAACAAGTCCAATGGCTTCTGAACCTTTATTTCTGATGAGAATAGAACGATTTGTAATAATTTCAAAGTCTGCATTTGATAACACAGAAGTAACAAGTTCTTTTGTTGTACTAGATTCTAAATCATGATTGCCTAAAACAGCGAATTTTCCTAAAGGTGCATTGATTTCTTTTAATTGTGCAGTTAATGTTGCAGTAACTTCTTCATTAGGAAGCAATACCGAAGGGTGGTCGAATAAGTCTCCAACGAATACTACGATATCTGGTGCAGCATTATTAATGAGTTGAACTACTTCTTGGAAACGTTCAGGTGTCATGTAATTGTTATAATGCACATCTGAGAAAAATAAGATATTTATATCATTTAATTGTGCTGGAATTTTTTCTGAAGATATATTTTCGTAACGCACTGTGAAACGAGTAGGAGCAACATAAAATGTATCATAGTAAAGACCGCCAACTAAAAAGACAAGCAATGTAAGTACGATTAAGATTTTTTGCCAAACCTTCATTATATACCTCAATTCTAATGTCTACTTTTAAAAAGTACGTTTCTATTATATACTATTTATTGTAGTTTGTGAGGATTGAAAAATGAATAATAAATGTTATTTTATTGATTTAGATGGAACAATGTATTGGGGAACAAAAGTTATTGATGGTGCTATTCAGTGGATTGATCACTTATTAGATCATCATATTAAATTTATTTTTTTGACAAATAATTCATCAAGGACACAAGCGCAAGCTTGTAATCATATGTTAAAGATGGGTTTTAGAGGAATTAAACCAGAGCATTTTTACACATCAGCCATGGCGGCAGCAGATAAAATTGCAAGAGAGTATCCAACAAAAAAAGAAGCGTATTATATTGGTGAAGATGGAATAAAAGAAGCTTTGATTAATAATGGGTTTAATATTAATCCAGAGAAAGCGGATTTCTTATTTATAGGTTTAGATAGAAATGCGACTTATCAAGATTATTCATATGCCTTACGTTTAGCTCATGAAGGAGCGAAGCTTGTAGGTACGAATAATGATCGTATTTTACTTTCTGAAAAAGGAGTAAATGTGGGTAATGGTAGTGTAGTTGCGTTATTTGAATATGCAACAAACACAGAAGCTATAAAAATAGGTAAACCACATAATGCAATTGTTGAAGGAGCTTTACGTTACGCTAAAGTAAGTAAAGAAGATGTTGCAATTGTGGGTGATAATCTTGAAACTGATATATTGTGTGGAAATAATGCGGGTATTGAAACTATTTTTGTAACCACAGGAGTACACAATATGGAAGATTGTTACCGTTTAGATATAAAGCCAACCTATATTGTAGCTAATTTAACAGGTTTAATGGATTAAAATAAATCACATAATTTACCATAAGTTTAACAAATTGGTGCGATAGAATTTTTGTAAACTATAGTCAGTAAGATAAATATCTTACTGTACAGTATTCCATAATCCCCTAAAAGTGAATATTGTACATACATTCTATCCCCTTATATAAAAAGAAAGAGAACTCGTGAGAGTTCTTTTTCTATTTTATACACTCATAAAGAATTGGTGATAAAGGCTTATCTGTACGATATTGTGTAAATGTAATTTGATTTTTCATTAACCATGCGTAGATTTGTTCGTGTTCTTCTTGTCCACCAGCATGTCCAATATAACAAGCAAGCATTAATCTGCCTGTGGGTTTTAATAAAGCATAAGCAGCCTGAATGGCTTTTAATGAACTTGCAGGTTGTGTGATAATTGATGAATCAGCTTTAGGGAGATATCCAAAGTTAAATAAAGCAACATCGATAGGTTCATTTACATATTTATCAATGAATTCATGACTATCTAAGATAAAAGTTAAATTAATCATTTTTTGACATCGTTCAAGCGTATTTTGTTTAGCTTGAGGTTGTATATCGAATGCATAAACATGATGACAATGTTGACATAAAAATAATGTATCATTCCCATTTCCGGCGGTTCCATCAATCGCAATCATAGTACTGTTTAAATATTCTTTTAAAAGTCGATGACAAGTTGTATTTATATTTTCTTGCATATTTTTAACCCTTGATAAAGATTGTCACGTGCCATTTTTTTATCTATTTCATTGAGTACAACTGTTTTATTTAATGTCCAAAGTGGAGTAACTAATTCTTCTTTAATTGCATCACCTGTTAATCGTTGAATAATGATTTTAGGATCTAAATATTGAAGCTGGTCACAAACAATATCAACATATTCATCAAGTGTAAGAATATGAAAAGGTTCTTTGTTGAATTCCTCTTCAAGTTTTGTATGTGTTGTAATATGGAGCATATGAATTTTAACAGCATCAATATTCAATTCATTTAAAGCTTTGATTGTATCGATCATCATCTCTTTATTTTCGTTAGGGAGACCATTAATAACATGTACGCATATTTTGCAATTTGTTTTTTTAATTCGTTTAACAGCATCTTTAAAAACGTCAAAGGTATGACCACGATTGATACGTTGGGCAGTTGTATCAAATATTGATTGTAGTCCTAATTCTATCCATATTTCTTTTTTTGTTGAACAGCTATGTAAATAGTCTAATATAGTTTGTGGTAGACAATCAGCTCGTGTTCCCAAGGCAATGCCAACTACTTCATCTAGAGACATAAAGGGTTCCAAACATTCTTTAACACGTTTTAGGGTGCCATATGTATTTGTATAAGATTGAAAGTAGGCAATGGTCTTACTGTTAGGCCATTTGTTTTCCATCATTTTCTTACCTTCATAATATTGTGATAAAAGGTCCATGCTAGAAGGTTGTGTAAAATTACCACTTCCAACAGCATTACAAAAAGTACATCCACCTATGCCGCAAGTACCATCTCTATTGGGACAGGTGAAACCAGCATTTAATGGAACTTTATATACTTTTGAGTTAAAGCGATGGCGTAAATAATAATTCCATGTGTGATATCGTTTGTTATCATCGGAAAATTTAAATAAATTCATAAGTTCTCCTATTTAAAATCTTCATAGGATAGATTTATCTGTCCAAGATTTGTTAGTAAAGTATCTAAAATTAATTGTGCTTTTTCATACTCATTAGAGCACTCTGTGATAGTTTTATCTTTGCTATTGAATGTGCAAGTAGTAGTTTTTTCCTCATCAATTATAGTGAGAGAGTCTTTATTGAAATTTATTTCAAAGGTTGCACCACTATATTCTAAACTATCACATTGAGCAATTGTCGTTGTCCAAATAGGATCTTTATTAAAATCAAAGGAATCATAAACACCAGTCATCCATTGATCCATATGACAAATATTTTTTTCACATTTATAATCTAAAGACTCAAGTTTTTTGATAATTTCTTGTTTTGAGTTAGCACAACTAGTTAATAATAAAATAAAACAAAGAAAAGATATCTTTTTCATCGTAACTTCTCCTTTAAATATTTTAAAAAAGAATAGTTAAACTATTCTTCAATTGATTGTAATGCGATACAGTAAGGACCACCTTGTGTAATGAATGCACAAGATAATTCTAAGATTTCAACGACTTGATTAGGAAATGAGTTCAACAACATTTCTTTAATCTTAAGTGCTTGTTTTTCTGCGAATGCATGAGATACATAGAAACGAGGATTATTTAAGTTTTTAGCTTTAAAATCTTCAATTATTTTTTTAACAGCTAAATCAAATGATCGTGCAGTACAAAATTTATCAAGTCTACGTCCATCAGCAGTTTGTTGAACTACAGGTTGTAGTTTTAATAACCCACCAATCTTTGCAGTGAGGGGTGTACAACGACCTCCGCGTTTTAAATAGTCAAAATCTTGGGGCATTAAGAATGAATGTGTAGATGCGATTTTCTTGTCTAATAAGGCAAGAATTTCATCCATTGATTTACCGTCTTTAATCCATTGGAGGATACAAGTTACCATATAGCGATGTGGTCCACAAAGAGTTGCGGAGTTCACAACATGAACTTTTACTTTTCCCTCCAGTTCTTGAGCAGCTGAACAAGCAGTTTGATAAGTTCCAGAAAGTCCATCAGCCATTGCTAATAGCAGGATTTCATCGTCATGATGTTTTTCAATAGAATCCTCAATTTCACCCAAAGTAGGTTGAGATGAAGTAGGAAAATTTCCTTCCTTAATTAGTTCAATAAATTGAGTGGGATTGATATCCACAAACTCCTGGTAAGATTTACCGCCGATAGATACAACAAGAGGGTTCACTGTAAAACCAAGGTTTTCAGCTTCACTAGGTGAATAAAGACAAGATGTGTCAGTAATAAGATGAATCATATTTTTCCTTTCTTACGCAATAAAGAATGCGATTGCAATAAAATGCATAAATGTCCCTAATAAGATAAATATATGAAATAATTCATGAAATCCCCAATTCGCAGATATATTTGGTTTTTTCAAAATATAAATAACTGCACCAATAGTATAACATAAACCGCCAATAGCGAGAAGGCTTAAACAGTTTAAAGGTACGGCAGAAAATCCTTTTATATCAAAAACAAGAGCCCACCCCATAAGTAAGTAAAGTAAGGTATATAAGAATCGAGGAGCATTCAACCAAATAATTTTTGTAATGATACCTGTAAGTGCAATTCCCCAGATAACAAGTGTGAAAATTAAATTATTACCAGGTGCAAGAAAATGCATTGCAATAGGGGTATATGACCCAGCGATGAGAACATAAATCATAGAATGATCCAATTTTCTAAAAAGTGTCTTATGTGGATTATCGTTTTGAATATAATGATAATACGCTGAAGCACTATACAAAGCAATTACGGATAGACCGAAAATAAGTAATATAATATGATTTGTGATATCTTTTTGATTAACGAATGATGCAATTTGTAAAATTATGAGATATAATACCCCTAGAATAGCACCGAGGGCATGAGTAAATGAACTCATTGGATCTTGTGCTTTATTAAAAAATTTCATGGCAATAACCTCCCACATCTAGTTATGATAACTAGATGATTTTATTTTATCATTCTTTTGTAAGAATTCAAGTAAAACTTTACAAATAAAAGAGGTGGTGTAGAATATGGGGAGGTTTGCAAAAACCAGGAGGAAAAAATCATGAAAAAAATATTATGTGGTTTATTAGCACTTGTGCTTGTCGCAGGTTGTTCTACAAAACCAGCTGAAACTACACCTACACCAGAGGCAACAATTGCTCCGGAAACTACAGTAACACCAGAAGCTACTCAACAAACTACAGTAACTGTTCCTGCCGAAGCGACAACTGTTGATTGTTCACAAGAAGGTGAAGGAATTTCTACAAATACTGTTTATACAATTGAAAATGGTGCAATTATTAAAGTAGATCAAATTTCTAATTTCACTGCTTCAGGTGATGAAATGCTTAAACAAATGGAAGAATCTTTAGTAAATCAAAAAGCAGCTTTTGAAGGAGTTGAAGGAATTACTTTTGATTATACAATTGGTGATGGAACTGCAACAATAACTAGTTCATACGATATTACAGTGATGGATGAACAAAGTTTAGCAACCATTGGTTTAACTGCTGATTTGAAAACAGACAAGGGGTTTATGATTCAACCTATTGTTGATCAATATGGTTCAATTGGAATTGCTTGTAATATCAAATAAATTGAAGTGAGAGAAATCTCACTTTTTTATTGAAAGTTTTTTTACTTACAATTAATAAGAGTTGATAAATAGATGCAAATTCTACTAAAAAATCAGTTGCAAGACTTAGATTTTTAAAAAGAATTATGTATAACTTGATTTTTTATGTACTTAAGAATCGTTAAGAATTATTTATTATAGAATTTTTAGGAGTAGAATAAAACTGGCTATAAATGCCGGAGGTATACAATGAAAAAAATATTATTTGGATTATTAGCACTTGTGCTAATAGCTGGATGTTCTACTAAACCAGCAGAAACAACACCAACCCCTGAAACAGTACCAACTGCAGAGACAACAGCAATTCCAGACGCTGATAAGAATACGATGTCTGAAAAATCAGTATTACAATGCACAATGGAATCAGATGGCGATATGGTTGTAAGAACATATGCTTATACTGATAACAAAGTAACAAATGTTGTTGTAGAAACTTCATATTCATTTGCTAATCATGATATTGCTGATTTAAAAAATCAAATTGAATCAGATAAAGAATTTTATGCAACAGAAAAAGGTTTAACTTTAGAATCTTCAGAAACAGATAAATATGTAACTATAAAAATGACATATGATGTAGCTTTAATTTCAGATGATATGAAATATGCAATCGGTTTAACAGATGATGTAAAAACAGATGATTATTATGATATTAACAAAGTCAAGGCTGCTGTTGAAAATACAAATAATACTTGTGAATTAAAATAAAAAGAAGGGATTCCTTCTTTTTTAGTTAAAGTATGAACTAGCTTAATCTAATGTAGAGATATATTTTTCTAAAGCATCAATGACTTGGCCATCAAATTGTGTTCCTTCGCAACGTCTAAATTCTTTTAGCGCATCTTGTTGTGATTTACCAACGTGATAAGGTCTTGTCACAACCATTGCATCATAAGCATCTGCAACAGCAATGACACGTGCCAAAAGACAAATTTCATCTGCTTTGAGTCCGCGTGGATATCCTGTGCCATCAAGCTTTTCATGATGTTGATAAGCTATCTCAGCGATTGTTTCACCATAGTGTTCTTTTATCATTTCATAAGTATATTGACTATGTTTTTTCATAACTTCATACTCATCGGCATCAAGTTTTCCAGGTTTCAAGAGTATCTCAGGAGGTATTTTTGCTTTTCCTACATCATGGAAAATAGCAGCGTAATAAAGATTATCAAGTTGATCGATATTGATGTGCAAGAAATAGATAATTCCTAAACAAAGTCGACGTACTCGTATACAATGATTTAAAGTATCACCATCTATTTTTTGTAAGTTTTCTAAAGTAATCATTAAATTATTTTCATCTTCTTCGTAACTTTGAAAGTAAGGTCCAGTATTTAGGTTCAGTATTTTTGTAGTTTCGATGACTCGAAACATTTGATTATATTTTAATGAATGATGATAATAAACATCGCCAGCTTTAAGTATGATGGTATTTTGACCATCTTGAAATTCAATAACACCTTCTAAAATATAGGTGAATTCAACCAAGCTATTTTTAATTGTGTATAAGTAGCCAACAGTTCCTTTAGGCATTGTTTCTAGTAATACTTCAAGATTATCATCTTGGCAAATCTGACAAGAAGTATCTCCATTAGCACCAAACAATTTAGTTTTTTCATAGTTCTCTTTAAATACAAAAAAAGTCTCTCCCATGTAAATCATCTCCCTAGTAATATCTTATTTAATCATACTATATTTGTTATTATGTACAAGGAAAATTAAATGTTACAAGGCTAGCTGTTTCAAACTTGAAGAGCAATTGCAGTCTTTGGATATTAATAAAATTTTCAAGTATTTTCAAAGTGTGTTTGGATTAGTTAATTTTAGGAGAAAATAATATGACTGAAAAATTAATCAAAGATGAAAGTGAAACAATATGATTAAAAATAAATGATGAAAAGTAATAAACATCTATAAATATAATGCATTGTGTTGAGCTTATCAAATCTTAATATTTCTTTTGATTCAAAATGATATACTTGAATATAGAGGATATATTAAGGAATATTTCAATGGAAAAAAATAAAATAATAAACTACGTAATTATTGGTGTCTTAGTATTAATTTTAGTTTTCTACTATTCTATTTCAATTAATTTAGCTCAAAAAGTTTCTCTGACATCTAAAATTTTAATATTACAATGCTCTGTAGATAATAAAGCTAATACAACGTTCAAAGAAAAATATATTGAAGGAGAAGAT
>NZ_JAVXGL010000088.1:0-8052 GCF_036657415.1 Anaerorhabdus sp.
CCGTTCTAATTTACAATTTGTAGCAAATTCTTGAATTCCTTTAAGATTCAGAACACTGCGATCAGTTAAAGATGCATTAAAATTATCCAAATCACATGACTTCTCATAAAGGATTTCCTTGTTCTTTTCAACCTTTGTAATATTTGTATGAGTATGATAAAGAGTTACATTTACTTCATCCTCATCACTAAACATTTGAATGCGTATTGAAAGGTTTGGTTCATCTTTAAGACAAACAACTTCCACTAAACTAGTTTTTGATATCTCTTCAATTCGCTGTTTTTGTTCATCAGAAACAATAGAAATTACTTCTAATTCTTTATCTGCATCCCCAGCAATCCAACCAGCATTTACTGCTGTCATTATTCCACGATTATTATTTGTATTTGGAATAGTTACACTCTTAACATTTTTTACTACATTGGCGCTGCAATAAGCTATAATCTTAGTTGGATCTTTTTCTAAAACTTTACGTGCCATTGCACTTACAAAAGCTAATGCTATTGGCTCTGTACATCCTGTTGCAGTTACTAACTCTTCATTTAATATTGTATAATACGCATCAAATTGTTCCATATCATCTCTCCTTTACCATCATAACAAACATTATCTAACAATTCAATTAAACAAAATACTACTAAAGTGCTACAATAGTACTATGAAAACGACAATTATAAATGCAAAAATCTATACTGCAAATCCTGATATGCCTTATGCCAAGAGTATATCTTTTGAAGACGGATACTTTACTGAAGTATCCACAGAGAATTTAAATGGTGACACTCTACTCGATGCGGAGAATAAATTAATAATACCCGCACTCCTTGATATTCATATGCATCCCATTTGGATTGCCGAAAATATAAATAAACTTGCATGTGTTCCGCCAAAAATAAACTCCATCGAAGATCTCAAACAAGGTGTTAAACATATTCGTGCTACCCGTGGTAATGGTAAATGGATTCTTGGTTGGGGTTTTGATGAAGGTAAAATGAAAGAGAACCGCATTTGTACAAAAGAAGATTTAGATAAAGCCTGCTTTGATTGTCCTGTGATTATCGAAAGAACATGCAATCATATCTGTGTATGTAATACTTCTGCTTTACTTGCTTTAAATATCAATCCAGCTAATCATAATGGGATATTAAAAGAAAAGGAAAAATTTGATACATTTAATCATATTCCCCCATATTCAAAAGATGAATTAACTCATAATATCGCTAAGTTAAGTAATGATCTATTCTCAAAAGGAATAACAACAATTTCTGAAATGTTGGGAACTCCTGATACCCTTCGATTTTATGATGAAGCTATGCGAACTTCATTGGGCCAACGCTTAGCCTTCGCTTATGATTATCACCAAATTAAAAATACTACACATTTACCATCACCAAGAAATTCTCGCATTCGTATTCAAGGTGTTAAAATTTTATCTGATGGTAGTGTATCTGGACAAACAGCATGGTGCTCCACACCTTATCTAAATACTGACAATTACGGTAATACAACAATTACTGATGAAGAATTTATTGATGCTCAAAACATTGCAAAGAGACACAATATACAACTTATCGTGCATGCTATGGGTGACAAAGCCATTGAAAAAGTAATTCGTTTAAAAGCCGATGATTGGTTAGAAGATATGCCTTCACTCCGTATTGAACACTATGCAATTGTTAAAGACCATCTGCTCGAAGAAACAAAAAAGAAAAATATTGCAGTTGTATCACAACCGATTTTCGTTTTTGCCGAAATCGAGAGTTATTTAAAAAATCTTGGGTCTTCATTTAAAGATTATTGTTACCCCTATAAAAAAATATTAGAAAATAAGATTCAACTAGCTTTTTCAAGTGATGCTCCTGCAACATCTTGGGCTGATCCTGTTAATCCTTTCGTTGCAATGAAATCTGCATGTCAAAGACAAAGTTATAGTGGTTATGATACTGGTTTTGAAGAGTGTATACCAATTACTACTGCCATTGATCTTTATACAAGAGAAGCGAGTAAAGTTTTAGGTGTAGAATCACTCGGTCAAATAAAAAAAGGCTATCTCGCAGATTTTATTGTACTTGACCGTGATATCCTTACTGATCAGACAACACTTCAAAATACACAAGTATTAGAAACCTATATGAGTGGAAAACAATGTTACAAGAGAAAATAACCATGGCTAAGATAGCACATGGTTATTTTTTTATTTCTTATCATTTTGTTGTGTCTTCTCAAATTGATTCATTGGTGCAAAATATACTTCTGTAGCAATATTATTTTCATCAATATCAACCGATATAAAATCTCCAACATTTAAGTCTTCGATTGTTTTTGATTCACTTTCTTCATCTTTACCAAATGATTTAAACTCTGTTTCATCATTTATCGTAAATGTAATTGTTTCTTCAGTAATATTATATTCGATTTGAGGTTGAATCATTTCCTCATCATTTTCCTTATCCGGTTTTTCACTTGGTGTTGTTTCTGCTATATTTTCCGGTTTCTTCATCTCTACGATTGTTGCCGTAATTTGATTACCCTCAATCGCATCAATTCTAATTGTTACTTCATCTTCTTTTTCTCTATCATTTCTACTTTCTTCATTACCCTTTTCACTAATATTAGAATCATTCACTTCCTCTTTTTCTAGTGGAGTACTTGAACATCCCATAAGCAACCCTGATACAATTGCCAAAGATCCAATACTTATTAATACCTTCTTAAATTTCAATTTCTTGCCTCTTTTCTACTTCATTGAAGTAGTCTTATTAAAACAAATTTATTTGAAGGAAACGTGATATAAGGGTGAACAGCAGTTGAATTTAGTAGCAATTTATCTTGCAAACGTCTAATTCAAGTTTGAACCATCACCTCATATTACCCTTCTAATGCATGTTTATTTCTCATCTTTTTCAAGTATATATCAATCCTTTTTACTACCCATAAGTACTTTTTAAAGGCTTCACACAGAAAAACACCCATTTTTGTGGTAAAATAGAGTTAACAACTAGTAACTCTAGAGTTTAATACGTTGCTTTTAGTTTAGTTAGGAGGCCATAATGTACAAAGTGGATGACATAGTTTTATATAAAAAAGATGTCTGTAAGGTGCTTAAAATCAAGGTGAATCAATTATCACATGAAAAAGTATATCTTTTACGCCCCGTTTACAGTGATGGTACCGAAACTGTCATTGAAGTCCCAGTTGCAAATCGTGCAGGTAACTTACGTGATTTAATCTCTATGGAAGAATTAGATCATCTTATCTGTGCTTATCCTAGTATCGAAGTACTCACAACGAAGGATATCACAATAAAGAAAGAATACATTCAGTTATTGAATTCTAATAAACTTGAAGATTTAGTTTGCATCATTAAAACAACTTATGGAAAAAATAAAAAACGCCGAGATGACAATCTCAAAATAAGTAGCGTGGATGATAACTACTTTCATGAAGCTGAAAAAATACTTTACCATCAAATCGGAGCATTATTAAATTTAAGCTTTGATGACACAAAACAATATATGAATGAACAATGGAAAAAGAGGAATTAATCCTCTTTTTTTTTATAAATTTAATAAGACACCCAATACACCAGTAGCTACAATGACAAGAATAGGATGTGGTTTCTTCCAAAAATATACAAGTAATAAACCTGCAAAAATAACAACATGAATCCAATTAATTCCCTTTAGTGATAAAGTAAAACCATTCACAAATAATGCACTAATAAATATTCCTGAACAAGCTGCCATAATCAATGCAACAACTGCAGGTCTTAATCCACAAAACACAGATTGAATTAATTTGTTTTCTCTAAATTTTGTTAACATTTTTGCGATAATACAAATAACAATGATACTAGGAGCAACTAAACTAAGCGTTGTGATGATTCCACCACCAATACCCATTAGATTTGTTCCCACATAAGTCGCCATATTTACACCCATCGGCCCTGGTGTAGATTCTGATATCGCAATCATTGTAGTTAATGTATCAATTGAAAACCAACCATATTTATACGACATCTCATACAAGAAAGGAATTGTTGCCAAACCCCCACCAATCGCAAATAAACCAGCTTTGAAAAATTCGAGAATCAATTGAATAATTAACATTCTTCAGTATCCTCCTCAATTTTTTTAAGATTTGTATAAATGATTCCTCCAATTGCGGAAAATACAATAATCCAAATTGTAGCTGTTTTAAATATCAACGCAATAACTAAAGATACTATAAAAACAAAATATCCAAATCCATCTTTTACACTGCTTTTCCATAATTTTAAAATCGATGCAGTCATCAAAACACAAACACCTAGACTAATACCATTCAATGCATGTTGAACAACTGGAATATCTTGAAATGTAGGTAATAACGTTGCGATAATTCCAATAATTATGATTGATGGTGATACAACACCTAATGTCGCAACAATTCCTCCAATAATCCCCTTTTGAAAATAACCGATGAATGTCGCTGTATTGACTGCAATTACCCCTGGTGTACATTGCCCAATCGCAAAGTAATCCAACACTTCGTCTTCAGTTGCCCAGTGATGTTTCTCAATGATTTCTTTTTCTATAAATGGCAACATTGCATAGCCACCACCAAATGTGAATAGTCCAATTTTAAACCATGCACAATACAATTCAAACAGTAATTTCATACTCTCCTCCAAGTTTCACTAAACTATTATAACTCTAGTTCTAATCATTTGTAAGAGGGTATAAAATAATCTATAATGATAGTAGAAAGAAGGTCTTTTATGAATGTTGTATTCCAATCAATTATAATGGGAGCTTTAGTTATAATCGCTATTGCATCCGTTGTATTTCCAATTCTTTTTTTAGTTCAAAGAAGTAAATATCAAAAGAAGAAATTAGAAATATTAAAAGACAAAACTAAATAATCGCATCGAAAGGAGAATATTATGACAATATTAGATGCATCCAAAGGTTATCAAAAATATTTTGAGGAGATTACAAAAATTCCTCATGGTTCAGCAGAAGAAAAACAAATCAGTGATTATCTAGTACAAGTAGCTCATGATCACAACTTAAAAGTTGTACAAGATGAATCCAACAACGTTATCATATATAAGAATGCAAGTTTAGGATATGAAGATCATCCAGCTGTTGTTTTGCAAGCTCACATTGATATGGTTAACGAGAAAAATAGTAGTAGTAATCATGATTTTTCAAAAGATCCTCTCGATTTGTATATCGAAGATGGATTCCTTAAAGCTCATGGCACTACTCTTGGTGCTGATGATGGCGCAGGTGTTGCCTATATATTATCGGTATTAACTGATCCATCACTTAAACATCCACACTTAATCGGATTATTTACAGTTAATGAAGAAGCCACTATGGAAGGTGCTTTCAACTTAGACATGTCTTTGATTAATGCTAAGCGCATGATTAATATTGATGGTGAAGAAGAAGATGCTTCTACTACAGGAAGTGCAGGTGGTATGGATATTGTTATTCATCACCCAATCACTTACATACATGCACCAGCAAAGGGATACGCACTATCAATTAAAGGATTGCTAGGCGGTCATTCTGGTGGAGAAATTCATAAAGAACGTGGAAATTCTAATAAGATAATTGCTCGTTTGCTTCACCAATGTATTTTAAAAGGTGATGTTCAACTTGAAAGTTTAAAAGGCGGACTAAAAATCAATGCGATTCCACGTGAAGCAGATGCAACTTTCACTTCTTCATTACCTGAATCAGAAGTATTAGACATTATTAATAAAACTGCTATTCAAATCAAGAAAGAATTAGAATTTACTGATGAAGGACTTACCATCACAATTGAACCTTGTAATATCAACAAGGTATTAGATAAAGACGTTTCTAAAAAAATCATTGATTTCTTATATCTTGTTCCAACTGGATTACGTCATAAGTCTGACCATTTAAATGGCTTAACTACTTCTTCAGAAAATATCGGTATTATTGACCTTCAAGATGAAACATTTGAATTTGGATTATCTGTTCGTGGAGCTCTTGATTCTTATGTTCAAGATCTTGCTGACGAAATTCAAACACTCGCGAAGGTATTTGGCTTTTCCGCAACTACTGAGAATTGGTATCCAGCTTGGGATTACATGGAACATAGTCCAATGAGAGATTTAATGGCTAAAGTATATAAAGAAACACATGATGGCAAAGAAATCCAAATGTATGCAGTACATGGCGGATTGGAATGTGGCATCTTCAAAGAGAAATGTCCAGATATGGATATCGTTGCTATCGGTCCAAATATTTATGATGTACACACACCAGATGAAAAATTAGATTTGAAATCATTCGATCGAACTTATTCATTCTTGTGTAAATATCTAGAAAATCTATAAGAAAAAAGGGAAGTCATTCCCTTTTTTTATCGCTTACATGCTAATTGTGATTCTCCCCAAGATTGAGAATCATCTTCCATAATTTGTATTGCTTCCTCTGGTCCATCAGTATTTTGATTATAAGAATAGATTGGCAATTGTAAATCACTATATTTTTCTTTAAGTTGTTCAATATACTTCCAACTCAAATAAATTTGATCCCATTTAGAAAACCAAGTTTGTTCAGAATTAACAACTGCCTCGAGTAATCGTTCATACGCTTCTGGAGTATTAATACGATGACTAGGAATACAACTTTGGCAGAAATCCATCTCAGTTTGAATCACTTCTTCACTTTCTCCTGGACGCTTGATATTAAATTTAAGACTGACACCTTCAAGTGGTTGTATTTTTATTGTGAGAACATTCGGTTTCGATTCAGCATCTAATGGTCGAAATGTAATAATTACATTCATCTCACGACTACTCATTTTCTTTCCAGTCTTGATATAAAACGGAACATTATCCCATTTATAACTATCAATAAATAACTTACATGCTGCAAATGTTTCCGTTGTTGAATGTGAGTCAACATTTACTTCATTTTTGTACCCTTCATATTGGGCAAGTATCATTGATGATTCCATATCTAAACGATTAACTGGGCGCAGTGTTTTCAATACTTCAATTTGTCTATCATGAATACTATGTGTAGCATCTGGCTTTTCCATTGCAACTAAAGTCATTATTTGCATTAAATGATTTTGAACCATATCCTTCAATGCACCTACTTTGTCATAATAATTACCACGTGTTTCAACCCCCACTTCTTCATGCGCAATAATTTGAACATTATCAATATTCTTGTTATTCCAACTATTCGCAAATATTGGATTTGTAAATCGAAGTGTTTGAATACTACGAACCATTTCTTTTCCTAAATAATGATCAATACGATAAATATGATCTTCACCAAAACAAGCTTCTAGTTTTTTACTTATTTCATTTGCGTTTTCTAAAGTTTCCCCAAATGGTTTTTCAATAATAATTTTTTCATTCTTACAATCACTGATAGAAATAATTCCATCACTAATAACACTGAAAAATGAAGGTGCTACAGCATAATAGAATATATGATTTTCTATTTCTTTTTGTTTATAATAAGCTTCTAATCTTTTATATTCTTCTAAATTAGTAAAATCCATTTTAAAATAATCAACTTGTTTTAAAAAATTGTGAAATGTAGTTTCATCAAATTTTATTCGTGAATATTTACTAACCCAATCTTTGATAATTTCATGATATTCTTCGAGCTGATATTCTCTTCTACCAATCGCAACAATTCGATCATCACTTGTAATTTTTTTTGTTGCGTACAAGTTATATAACGCTGGTATCAATTTACGATAAGTTAAGTCACCTGTACCACCAAAAATTGTAAAGTTAGTTTTAATTTTCCCACTCATGATGAACTTTCCCCTCAACATCAATTCTTTCAAATGTATGTGCTCCAAAGAAGTCACGTTGTGCTTGAATTAAATTAGCTCCAACAAGTTTACTTCTAAGTTGATCCAAATATGTTATTGCAGATGATAAAACTGGAATTGGAACACCTGCAAGTATTGCAAGTGAATTTGTAACACGTAATGATTGTATATTTGTATTGACTTGATTTATCATGCTTCCATCCACTAAGAAATTACTTAGTACTTCTT
>NZ_JAVXGL010000089.1:0-7854 GCF_036657415.1 Anaerorhabdus sp.
AAACGGAAGTCCCATACCAATTTTTCTTGAACTTCGTGAAGTTACAAAAGGATCAGTTACTTTCCTACATGTTTCTTCGTCCATTCCCTTACCATCATCAATGATAGTAAATTCAAGCATATTGTTTTTGATACTATCAACTATATGAACTTCAATAAATTTAGAATTCGCATGATTACTATTCATTACAATCTCAAGAATTTGCATAGCGCAATCTTGCATCATTGAAATCACCCCCAGAAATTTTGAAATTCAATTGAACTCATGGAGTTACAAGGTTCACTGATATCAATGAGTTGATGTGCATCAGAATTCATAAACCATGTAGTATTGTGAATCCATGGATGTCGTCTTAAGACTTCATTCATTTGTTCAATCGTTTTTACTTCTATTCCATCAAATTCACAATCTTGTGGTATAAATCCTAATTGATGGGTAATGCTATTAGCACGGTCTAATGCATGGGCTAATACAATTTTCCCATTTGCATGATGCACTGCATCACATAACTCATTTAATGTACAATTCAATGAAGTTATTAATAAATATTCTTCTTTACCAACGATGTTATCTTCACTATCTAAAATTAACTGTTGACCAAAATAAGCCTCATTATTTTTAATCTTCATATTTTTTGAATCTATCCAAGGTTGAAAGTTTTCAATATCTTCTAAAGTTTTGAAGTAACAACATACATGCACTTCTTCAATTGTTTGGATTTCTGTTCCATACATAATTTTAAATGAATTTAATTTGGCAACCTCATGAATAGCTCTTTGTTGCTTTGTAGTATTGTGGTCACATATTGCAATCATGTCTAGTCCTTTAAGTAGTGCCATATTTACAATATTATTGGGTGTCATATCATTTTCACTACATGGTGATAAACAACTATGAATATGAAAATCGTAAAACATTACAAACCAAATTCAATACACTTTTTAGCACAATCAAACGCAGTTCCACTTGCACTAATTAAAGCAATATTTTCTTCCTTTGCTTTATTTATAACCTCTTCTGGAATCTCAACACAATCAGCAATGATGATGCAGCTAAATTCTCTTAATACAGCAACTGCAATAATATTCAAATGTGATTGCACCGTAATCCAAGCTTCATCAGGCTGTCCACGTCCCATTACCCAACTTAATAAATCACCAACATAAACACCTTGTATTTCTTTATCGAGAGATTCATTTGTTGAACAATTCTTCCATCCAGATTTTTCGACTAATTCACTCACTTTCATGTTGTTTCACCTCATTTCGTAAAATGCGACAATCTTCTTTTGATTTAAATCCAAGTGCTATTCCCTCTGCCATTGTACGACAACTTGGGTAACCACATGCTCCACAATCATAACCTGGTAGTCCTTCAAGTTGATGATTTACTTTTGCGAAAAAAGCAAGTTTCTCTTGTATTGATCGCATATCATTTACTTGATTGATTGTACTTTCACCATAGAGTTCCTCAAAGGGTAAATCAGCTATCGGCTTCTGTCTATCATGACATAATTGATGAATGTTATTACGCATGAGGTAACTATTACCCCATAACAAATTTCCTCCTAAACATCCATTAAAACAAGGGAATAATGTTAATAAATTAAATTCATTAAGTAATCCAAATTCTGCATGTTCTAAAATATTGGATATTTTATCAAACCCATCAGCCATTAAATAGTCAGGATTTTGTAGCATTGTATTTGGACTACAACTTTGTAAACCTTCTCTACATAAAACAACTGGAATTCTTCCCTTCTTCATATTTTCTTTGATAAATGGGAAAATATCTACAATTGCCAATGCATGATCAACTTCAAATTCAAAATTTCCATAAGGATACTTCGCTAAATTCAATTTTGCAATACACTCGCAACAATTAAATATACCTATTTTTCCTTTGTCACTATATTTTTTTCGTAATTGTCGAGCAGCGATTTCACTTGGATAATCGATTGCTAGAATACTACTCAATAACATTGGATATTTAACTTCAATCAATTTGTTTACAACAGGACAAAATGATGAAATATAACTTTTACCTGGTTCCCCATCAGATAATAATTGAGCCTCTTTTACAACTTGACCTTCTATATCTGATATATCAACTACTTCATCAAATCCTAGTAACTTAATTGCATAGAATAGTTCTTCAACTTCTTCTTGCGTTTTATAGTCACAAATCATTGAACTAGGTACTAAACAAATTGAATAGTCATAATTCTTTATATCAACGAGTGTACTTCCTTTTGCTTGTAAACCTTGATTTAAACAAGCATCAATACATTTACCACAATTAATACAACGATCATGATTAATTTCAACCCGTTGATTTTGTATAAAAACAGCTCCTGTTGGACAGGATTTTAAACACTTCATGCATTTACGACACTTTTCTAATGTATAACTAATTACTGTTTTCATGAAGCTACCTCAAAACCAATCGTTAGTATTGTTCCCGTTGGTGAAGTTTGAATATCAAAGTAATCTGATACCCGTTTGATATTGAACAAACCCATCCCTGCCCCAAATCCAAGTTGTCGAGCTTTTTCACTTGCTGTTGACCAGCCAGGTGTCATTGCTTTTTCCAAATCTGGAATTCCTGGACCAGGATCTTTAAATACTAATGTTAGTTTTCCATCTTCTTGAAGAGTTAAAGTTATGGTGCCACCCCATGCATGAATAATCATATTTATTTCTGCTTCATAACAGGCTACTGCCACTTTTCTTAGAATATCTACAGGTATACCAATTTGACTTAATAATTGTTTGATTTGACTTGAAACTCTTCCGGCATTTGCATAATCATCACGTTCTACTAAAAATTCTTGATTAATCACTTGCTTTTATACCTGCTTCGTAAAGAATACCGCAAGCTTCAAACATTGAATAATCGGTTTTGAATACATTGAATCCCATTTCCATAGCTAATTGGAGTACACTCTCATCAAGTGTTTTCCCTCGTACATAGATAATGAGTTCCAAATCTAACATTTCTGCTGTTCGTAGTGATTGTGCATTGCATAAACCAGTTAATAATACGGTTTTATCACAAGAGTTATTAATCATTGCCAGAGCATCGCTCATTAAATCAGTCGCAAAAACATAATTATAATCCTTGTTCATGAGGTTTTTATTCCACACACCCAAAGCAGTTGCGTTTAATTTTTGAACGATATCATTCGCTAACATAATTAAGCTCCTAAAGGTTGTTTCTTTTCAGAGTCTAAGATTGATTGAATAATTTCAGAAATAATTTTTGATGAATCAGCGTTTCCATAAACTTTACCATCGATAATAACTACTGGTGCTAATCCACATGCACCTAAACAACGAGTTGCATCCAGTGAAAATAAACCATCTTCACTTGTGCCATTAACAGTTGCTCCTGTCATGCTGATAACATCATTCACTAAGTTTTGAGCACCTTTTACATAACAAGCAGTACCCATGCAAACATTAATGATATGTTTACCTTTTGGCTCAATTGTAAATTGAGCATAGAATGTTACTACGCCATATACTTCTGCAACAGAAGTATTCGCCGCAATCGCAATTTTTTCCATTGCTTCAAATGGAATGTACCCTAAATCATGTTGAACATCATGCAACATTAATTTAACAGGACCTTGGCGACCAGTGTGTTTTGCTACAATCTCATCAACTATACGAATCGATTCAGCATTTAATTTTTCCATAATTAACCTCCATGTTTTTTTCTATTTATGAATTGATCGAAAACCCAATCAATTATAAAACAAAGTAGGATGATAACAATTGTCCAAGCAAACAAACTAGTTGTATCTAAATTTTGTCTAGCGATATACAATTGTCTCCCTATTCCAACTTGTACCTGTCCTAAAATTTCAGCCATAACAGATACTTTGAAACCTAAACCAAAAGCCATCTTACTTGTACTAAGAATGGTTGGTAATAGTAGCGGAATCGTTTTAACTCGTGTTAATTCAAGAAATGATTCTGGATATATTTTTTCAACGTCTTTTAATTCTTGGGGTTCCTCATCCATCGCAAACAAGAAGTTATTGTAGAATATTGGGAAAAGAATTAAGAAACAAATCACACTTACACTTTTTTCTGAACCTAACCAAACAAGAACAATGATAATATAACTAATGTTTGGAATTGATTTTGCTAAAATCTGAATAGGTTCAAAACAATTTCTAAACAGCTTATATCGGTTAGCAATTATCGCAAGAATAAGTGCTATGACAAATGATATTAAAAAGCCTAGTAGTACTCGATATATCGTTGCAATAATACTTGAATAGAAAACATTTTTGGTAAATAAATCACTAAAGTCTTTTAATACTTCTATAGGAAATGGAATTAGAATATCGTTATTCACAGTCATGGATAAAAATTGCCAAATTACAATGATTACCAAGATTGTAAAACCATGTTCTTTTTTCATGAATACTCCCTATTTTCACAGTATAAATCTAGATTTATTATATCATTGCAATGCCTAAAATTGTAGGTTTTTTTAACTTATACTTCATAAGAAAAATGATTTATTCGCAAAACTTCTTAAAAACATTCAAGTTCATTAAATATAAATCAATTTTTAACAGTTATTCAAAAAAAATATACTATTTATTGGTCATTTTCACTAAAAAATAAAAAAAAGAATTGCAAGACAAAGTCTTACAATTCTAAATTTATTTGATTATAACTGAATCAACAGATTGAATATCAAATAATGCTAGAAAAGTATTTAGTTGATCAATAACATCTTTGGCAGGAACATAACGAATATTCATTCTTGACCATGTCTTCGCAACGATTTCTGCATTAGGAACACCTAGTTCT
This sequence comes from Anaerorhabdus sp., assembly GCF_036657415.1. Lineage (NCBI taxonomy): Bacteria > Bacillati > Bacillota > Erysipelotrichia > Erysipelotrichales > Erysipelotrichaceae > Anaerorhabdus > Anaerorhabdus sp. The sequence goes on from NZ_JAVXGL010000089.1 coordinate 4,833, forward strand.
TCTGGTGTTATTGCCTCTATATCTGATTTCAATGAATCCATAGTAGAATCATTTATATTTGCAGTATAATCAGCAATTGTTGTTATGAAACTATCATAGAATTCTTTATTCTCATTGTATTTATCTTCAAGTACATAAATAGCGGCTTGAGGATACCCTTCACTACCTGAAATAGTAGCGAATTCTTTTTGTAAATCACCAATAATTTTAACTTCTTTTCCTTGTTCTTTCATTTTACCAATGGTTGCTGTTGCAGCAGGTTCAGCCAATAATGCTACATTAGCATTTTCACTAATTAATGCAGCTTGTGCATCTGCAACACCATTATAGTAAGTTACTGTAGGGACAATATCTTTGTTTGTTGCTTCAAATACAAGTCCAGGAACAGCTCCTTCACCAAATGCAGCTAAATTTCCTTCTTGTTGTAATGCATTATCATCATTTCCAACAAGATATAAATTTCCCCAAGTAATTACTCCCAGCATTTTATATTTTGTTTTATCTCCAAGTGCTAGTTTCGCTCCAAGATTTGTTGGTGCTACGATAATACTGTACTCAGGATTCGGATTTACGAATGCAGCTTGAATTACATCAGTTCCATCAACGAAAGTTACCTTAGCAGTTTCGTTTTTAATAACTGGAATCATTGCAAGTGCAGTTGCACCACGAGGAGCTAATACATTTAGAACAACAGGCTCAGATTTAACTTCTGGACTTGTTGTTGGAGTAGCAACGGAACCACTCGGATTTGATGTAGTACATCCAGCAATTAAGAATGCTGAACACAAAATCATCAATAATTTTTTCATGCGTTTATCACCTTATTTTCAATTTCTAGAAGTAACTCATTTACTAATTCATCAATTGAACAAGTTTTTTGATCTTGCTTTCCATAACGTCGTACATTTACAGAATTATTCGCAATTTCTCCTTCACCTACAACTAGTTGAACTGGTATTTTATGAGTTTGTGCTTCTCTAATACGATAGCCTAATTTTTCATTTCTTGCATCTATTTTGACCCTAATGCCTTTAGCACTAAGAATAGCTTCAACTTTTCGTGCATAGTCTAAATGATTTTCATGATGTACAGGTACAATAACAACTTGTTCAGGAGCTAACCACAATGGGAATGCACCAGCAAAGTGTTCAATTAGTATACCAATAAAACGTTCAATTGAACCATAAATAACACGGTGCAACATAACTGGACGAACTTTTTCACCATTTGGATCAATATAAGTTAAATCGAATCTTTCTGGTAAGTTCATATCTAATTGAATAGTACCGCATTGCCATACTCTTCCTAATGAATCACGAATATGGAAGTCAAGTTTTGGACCATAGAAAGCACCATCACCAGGATTCAATTTATAATCTTTACCTGCTGCCCTACATGCTTTTGCAAGAGCTTCTTCACTTTTATTCCATACTTCAATTTCACCAATATATTTTTCTTCAGGGCGAGTACTTAATTCAATTGAGTACTCAAGTCCAAACGCACGATATATTCTGTCGATAAATGCAATCAATGAAACTACTTCACTTTCAATTTGATCATATGTCATATAAATATGCGCATCATCTTGTGTGAAAGTACGCACACGGAATAATCCATTAAGAGCACCACTTGCTTCATGACGATGAACTTGACCAAGTTCTCCCATACGAAGTGGTAAATCTTTGTAAGAATGCAATCCACTCTTGAATACAAGTAAGCTACCTGGGCAGTTCATTGGTTTAATTGCAAAGTCACGTTCATCAACCATAGATACATACATATTTTCACGATAATTATACCAGTGACCAGAAACTTCCCATAATTCTTTTGACATCATAATCGGAGTTTTTATGAAAACATAGTTTTCTTTTGTATGTTCATCATACCAAAAACGTTCAAGAATATTTCTGATAATCATTCCCTTAGGTAAGAAGAAAGGCATTCCTGGAGCATATTCACTCATCATAAATAAATCCAATTCACGGCCAAGTTTTTTGTGATCACGTTTCTTAGCTTCTTCTAATAAATATAAATGTTCTTTAAGATCTTCTTCATTCGCAAAGCAAATGCCATAAACACGTTGAAGCATTTTATTTTTGGCATCACCTTTCCAATAAGCACCAGAAACCTTAAGAAGTTTAAAATATTTTAACTCTTTTACTGTTTCAACATGAGGCCCGCGGCAAAGGTCAACAAACTCGCCTTGTCTATAACAAGTGATTACTGTATCTTCTTCATCCATATTAGAAATTAAATCAACTTTATATGGATCATCTTTAAACATTTCTAAAGCTTCTTGCTTTGAGAGTTCTTCACGAACAATTCGTTTGCCATCTTTAGAAATCTTTTTCATTTCTTTTTCAATTTTTTCTAAATCTTCTTCTTTAAGTGAAACATCACCTAAATCAATATCATAGTAGAAACCATCTGTGATAACTGGTCCTACCCAAAACATCGCTTGTGGATAAAGTCGCTTCACAGCCTGTGCCAATAAGTGTGCACAGCTATGATTTAAAACATTCAATTCTTCATTTTCTTTAATGTTAATCATAATTTTCCTCCTCTTAACAAAAAAACATCCTTAAAAATAAGGACGTTATGAACGCGGTACCACCTTAATTCTTAATCAAACGATTAAGCACTCAAACAAATAACGGTTGCTGCCGGCATTTTTTCGAAAATGCTACTCCCAAGTGGTAATTATTCATTTCATCAATAACCTTTCACCATCCGGCTATCTCTCTTATCAAAAATTGAATAATCATATCTTGTTCTTTGTATCTACATCATAGTTTAGTCTTTGCGTTGTTTTTTGTCAAGAGTAATACCTAAGTTAAAGTTATATAATATCGTAGAGTATCATTTATCTTTATATATATTTTCAAAATAAAGAAAGAACTGTTATAGTAACAGTTCTAGTCTTTTATAATTTATTTCTTAGTTGTCTTTTTAGCTGCTGCTTTCTTTGCTACCGGTTTTTTAGCTACAGCTGCTTTTTTAGCTACTGGTTTTTTAGCTACAG
>NZ_JAVXGL010000090.1:0-7713 GCF_036657415.1 Anaerorhabdus sp.
GTATAGGTATCATCACTTTTTAAAATGTTTTCAATTCTTGTATATTTACCTACTCCCATATTTCTTTGTCTTGCTTTATCAAACGTTTCCTTATCAACGTACTGCATATTGCAACTTTCATTACGCATATGCTTTGTAAGTACCTCATTCACTTGTGTTCCCAAATTCAATTCTTTACTATCACTATCAGAGTAAATGATTATTTCTAAATTTTCATTATTTAAGATTTTTTGATAATCTTCAAGTTCAAGTATTATTGCCATGGCATCTTGAACATTTAACCCTACTAAATCAGTTTTATTTTGAATAAACTTTACTTCTTCTCCTGTTGTTTCAATTGAAACTACTTGATCGTTATCATTTAAATTTAAAATGATACTTGCATCTGATTCCATCGCAACCGCGCTTATAATAAGATTATTTTGAATGATAGGAGCATTTCTAAAAGAAGGAAAACTCACTAATACTGCCAATATTAGTACTGAAACTAATGTGATAATAAGTGATGGTTTAAAATATTTCATTGATTTCTTTGTGAGAACTTGTTCAAAAATTTGTTGTTTCTTTTCTTCGCTTACTTCAATATGATCAAGCTGTTTCATCTTCTTCAAGAAAGTCACCTCCTAACATTTTTTTCAACTCTTTTCTACCTCGTACTAACCAAGTTGATACGGTGTGTTCATTTGCTTTTACTATTTTCGCAATTTCCTTAATTGCATATCCTTCATAATAATATAAATAAATTGCATTTTTTAAATTGGGTTTCAGTTTGCGAACAGCTTCTATAAGTCTTCCATCATTGCTTTTTGTTTCTATGCTAAATTGACTAAAATCATCAGTGAGTACTGCTTTCTGATAAAACCAAGAACGGAAGATATCATGACAAGCATTAATGGTAACTCTAATTATCCATGCCTTTTCATGTTGTTCATCGATGAATGGTTCTTTTCTTTCAAAATATTTAATAAAGACAGTTTGAAAAATATCATCGACATCAGCCTCTGATTTGCATTGAATAAAACAAATTTTTCTTACTTCATTTGCATATTTATCAATTGCTTGTTGAAGTTCTAATTCACTAGCCATGAATATCTCCTGTTCATTTTTCTTTAACGATTACAATTCATTCTTGTGCCTTGATATATTCTAGCACGTTTAGCTTGTCCTGTACCATTATCCGCCTTCTTTTGGTTATCACCTTTTTTTGTTAATCCATAATTTTGACATTCACCATCGTTTGGGCAATTTTCCTGAGTGCATTCACCATTATTAGGGCAAATTCCATCACCTTGATAGGCAAATACCCCTATTGATGTCACTCCAAACATTAATGCAGAAATAGCTAATACTGAGATTAATTTTTTCATATTATTTCCTCCTATCTCACTTATAAAACGTAATTTACATTCAAAATAATTCAAAAATATCTATTTTTTAAAAATTAGCACTCTATACTTGACAGTGCTAATAAAAGTGCTATACTATACTTGAAGTTGAGGAAACTTCTTCTAGATATTTCATGAAAGGAAAGAGGCGATATTATGAAATACTATCCTAGAAGCTTGAGTTTGTTTGACGAGATGTTTGATGACATGTTTAAAGATCCATTTAAAACACTGGGTAATAGCTACAGCATGATGAAAACAGACATCACAGAGAAAGATGGTAATTATTTATTTGATATAGAATTACCAGGATTTAAGAAAGAAGATATTTCCATTGAATTAAATAATGGAACACTAACAATTAGTGCAAACCGAGAAAATTCTAATGAAGAGAAAGATGAAGATGGACATATCGTGCGTCAAGAAAGATTCTCTGGCAACTGTTCAAGAAGCTATTATATCGGTGACAACATTCACGAAGAAGACATCAAAGCTAAATTTGAAAATGGTGAATTAAAAATTATTATCCCTAACATGTCTACTAAACAAATCGAAAACAAAAAGCAAATTACTATAGAATAAGGTGCGTAACCTTATTCTTTTTATTTTTTACTTATGCTTGAATGAATTGTTAAAATTCTTTTTTTTTAGGTTTGATGTATAATGGTTGAAAATGGAGGTTACACTTATGAAACGTATTTATAATTTTTCAGCCGGTCCTGCCATGTTACCTCTTGAGGTTTTAGAACATGCAGGTCAAGAAATGACAGATTACATGGATACTGGAATGTCTATCATGGAAATGTCCCACCGTTCAAAATCCTTCGAAACAATTCTAGAAAAAGCAAAAAATGATTTGAAAATGATTGCCAATATTCCTGATAACTATGAAATTTTGTTTATTCAAGGTGGTGCCTCTCTTCAATTTTCAATGGTACCTATGAATTTAATAAAGCATGGAAAAGCAGATTATATTGTTACTGGACAGTTTTCAAAAAAAGCATATGAAGAGGCAACACTTTTTTTGGATGCTAAAATAATTGCATCTAGTAAGGATAAGAACTTTACTTATATTCCAAATTGCAGTGATTTGAATATTCGCGAGGATGCAGATTATGTCTACATTTGTGAAAACAATACAATTTATGGTACAAAATTTCATAAATTACCAAATACAAAAGGAAAGCCATTAGTTGCAGATTTATCCTCTTGTTTTCTATCAGAACCACTTGATATTTCAAAATATGGTATCATCTTCGCTGGAGCGCAAAAGAATATTGGTCCAGCCGGTGTGTGTATTGTCATCCTTCGCAAAGATTTACTATATAATGATATTTTTAAACCAACCCCTACATTATTAAACTATAAAACCTATGTAGAAAATAATTCTATGTATAATACACCACCTACTTATACCATCTACATGTGTGGTCAAGTATTTCAATGGATTAAAGCACAAGGTGGACTTGACGTGTTAAAACAAAGAAATATTGATAAAGCTGCATTACTTTATGATTATCTTGATCAAAGTTCATTATTTAAAGCACCTGTTGTGAAAGAAGCACGCTCGATAATGAACGTTGTATTTGTAACTGGTCATGAAGATCTCGATGATTTATTTGTAAAAGAAGCAAAGAAAGCAGGTTTTGAAAATTTAAAAGGTCATCGCTCTGTGGGCGGTATGCGTGCCAGTATCTACAATGCTATGCCACGAGAAGGTATTGAACAATTAGTCGATTTTATGCGTGACTTTGAAAAAAAATATGGAGGTATACAATGATAAAAATAGCTTGTCTTAATGCAATCTCACCGATTGGGTTAAATGAATTAACACCAACCTATGAACTCACCAAACAAGAGGATGAAGCCCAAGCCTTTTTAGTCCGAAGTACTAATTTACATGAGTATGTATTTAGCCAAAATCTCGATTGTATTGCACGTGCAGGAGCAGGTGTTAATAATATTCCCTTAGATCGTTGTAGTGAGCAAGGCATTGTTGTTTTCAATACCCCCGGTGCCAATGCTAATGCAGTGAAAGAACTTGTTCTTGCTGGGCTCTTACTGGCTTGTCGTGATATTGTCGGTGGTATTGAATGGTGTCAATCTCACAAACATGATGTAGATATTATAAAGACTACCGAAAAAGAAAAAAAGAATTTTGCTGGAGAAGAACTTGCAGGAAAAACACTTGGTGTTATTGGTTTAGGCGCTATTGGCACAAAAGTTGCAAATGCAGCGATAGCTTTAGGTATGAATGTGATTGGGTATGATCCTTTCATTTCAATTCACGCTGCATGGAGTCTTTCCAGTAAAGTTCAGCACGCACTTAATTGTGATGATTTATTAGAAAAAGCAGATTTCATTACCCTTCATCTTCCCTTAACAAATGATACGAAAGAAATGATAAATCAAACATATTTCGATAAAATGAAAAGTAATGTTGTTTTACTTAATTTTTCACGTGATATATTAGTCAATGAACAAGATTTAAAAGTCGCTCTAGAAACACACAAAATCAAAAAATACATTACTGATTTCCCTAATCCGACTGTTATGCAGTTTAAAAATACAATTGTGATACCCCATTTAGGTGCTTCTACAGAAGAGTCAGAAGATAATTGTGCAAAAATGGCAGTGCAAGAATGTATGGATTATTTAGAAAACGGTAATATCAAAAATTCAGTAAACTACCCTTCATGCGATATGGGAATTTGCAAATCACAAGCGAGGATATGTGTTCTTCACAAAAATATTCCTAACATGATTGGACAAATCACAAACATTCTCGCAAAAGAAAATATCAATATTACAAATTTAATTAATAACTCTAGAAATCAAGTCGCTTATACATTGTTGGATTTAGAAAATAAAATTCCTGAAGAAACAAAAAAAATCCTTTCTTCAATTAAAGGAGTTTCAAAAATTAGAGTGCTACAATAAATGTTAGAACAATCTAACATTTTTTCTTTTATCACTATGTTTTTCTTTCAAAACTGTGATGGCATTTTGGACAATCAATTTCAATTTTTCCACGACCTTTAGGAACTCGCACAATTTGTTGACAATTTGGACAAAGAAAATAGCGACGATCCTTATCTTTAAATTGTTTAACAAGGCAAGATATTCTTAACCGTATTGGACGTGTCAGTACCATATACTTATTATTTTCTGCTTGTCTTTTATACCAATTTCGCGAAAACATCCTAAATAACACAACCAATAACAATAGTTGTGAAAATAATCCCACAAAGTAGTTTCTGATAAAGAAAGCATTAACCAAATATATTACTATTGATAATCCAAATATCAGATTATTTAAACTATCATTACCATATCGTCCGCTCATGAATCTTAAAAATGCTGCTTTAAATTTATTCATCTTATCACCTGACACTATTATACCACTTCTACAAAATTTGACGAATGTTAATTTTGAGTAAAATAACACCAATAACATTGCAGTTATTTGTTAAAACACGTAAACTTAAGGTGAGGTGGAGAGTATGATTTATGTTATTGAAGATGAACAAAATATTCAAGAATTAATTGTATATACGCTGAATTCTACTGGCTTTCAAGCAAAAGGATTTAGTGAAGCAAAAAGTTTTTATCCTGCACTTTCTGAAGAAAAACCAGAATTAATTCTTTTAGATGTCATGTTACCTGGTGAAAGTGGTCTTTCAATTCTTAAACAACTTAAATCATCAATTACAACTAAAAATATCCCCGTCATTTTATTAACTGCAAAAAACAGTGAGTATGATAAAGTACAAGGCTTAGACTTAGGAGCGGATGATTATATAACAAAACCATTTGGTATCATGGAATTAGTTGCACGTATTAAAGCTGTATTACGTCGTATGGAAAAACCAACTTCATCAAAAACAATTACATTCAAAGATTTAACTATTGATACACAACGTCATTTTGTATTATTAGGTGATCAACGTATCACATTAACATTAAAAGAATTTGAATTATTGAAACTTCTTATGGAAAACCAAGGAATTGTTTTAACTAGAGATCAATTACTTGAGCAGATATGGGGTTATGATTATTATGGTGAAACTAGAACAGTCGATGTACATATTCGTACATTGCGTTCAAAATTAGAACATGCAAGCGATTATATTGAAACAATTCGTGGTGTTGGTTATCGTATGGTGGATCCTGAATGAAAAAGAAGATTTTCCAAAGTATCGCCATAACTTCAATTATCTTTGTTACAATTGCTTACTTACTATGTGCCTTTTTTTTCTATAATGATATTTCAAAAAATATTCGGTTAACACTTAAAACTGAAACAAATGCTTTAGCTAAATACTATAATGAAGATCCCAGTGTTTTCTTAGAAACTAAATTCTATTCAGATTCACGAATCACATTAATTAATGCTGATGGCAATGTACTCTATGATTCACAATATGATTCAAATAGTTTAATCAATCATAGTAATCGTCCAGAATTCGTTGATGCAGTAAACTTTGGCAGTGCTGAACGTACACGCTATTCTGACACATTGAATGAAACAACCTATTATTATGCACTGCGCTTAAATGATGGATCTGTATTACGTCTTTCAACAATAGCTAACTCTGCATTGACTATTATGATTCCTTCAATTGTCCCTATTATGTTTATTTTAATTATAGTATTTATTGTATGTCTAATAGTTGCAAGATTTCTTACTCGTAAAATTATCGATCCAATCAATCACTTAAATCTTGATATTCCGCTAGCGAATGATACTTATCCAGAACTTAAACCTTTGTTAGAAAATCTTAACTATCATAACAAAATAAGAAAAGAATTCAGTGCAAATGTATCTCACGAATTAAAAACGCCACTCACAAGTATTTCTGGTTATGCGGAAATTATGGCAAATAATCTTCAAGGAGATAATACCCAAGAATTCTCACAAAAAATAGTTGATGAATCAAAACATTTACTTCGCACAATTGAAGACATTATTAAGTTATCTAAGCTTGATGAAGGTACTGTACAGCTTGATTATGATCAAATTAACTATCAAGAAGTTTTACACCAAGTACTCCGCAGTTTGAGTGATTATGCAAATCTAAATGGTATTACTTTGGTTGATAATTCAGTCCCTGTCACAGGTCGTGCTGTTTCACAAATTGTTTATGAAATTTTTTATAATTTAATTCAAAATGCCATTAAATACAATACCCGTAATGGTCATGTATGGATTGATATGAAAGAACGTGGTAAGTTTGTAGAAATAACCATAAAAGATGATGGCATTGGTATTAATGATATAGATAAAGAAAGAATCTTTGAAAGATTCTTTAGAAGTGATAAGTCACACAGTTCGCAAATTGAAGGAACTGGACTTGGACTTGCAATTGTAAAACATGGTGTTGAATTTCATCATGGTACAATTGTCGTTGATGACTACTTAAATCATGGATCAAAATTCACAATTAAACTTAAAAGATAAGCCCAAATTTGAGCTTATCTTTTTTACAATAATTCTTTAAATTTTCTAATATAAATTTTCTTCATATTTGTTACAACAATCATATACATAATAATTATACCTAATAGAATAAAATAATATGCGAATGGCAGTTGAACCATATTTAGTGTTTTTCCAAGTCCAGTCATCGGTAGTATCGTTCCTACTACAATTCCAAATGTTGTACCAAAAATCAATTGTTTTGAAGGAAATGTATGCACGAATGGAGTCTTTGAACTTCTCAACATATGAATAATCGATGTTTGTGTCCATAAACTTTCAACAAACCAACCTGTTTGGAATAATCCGACAAATAAAAGTTGTTTAGCAGGATCCAATGTATGATATGCCCCTCCAAAAACAAATGGACAAACACCAAAGAAGAGTATTGCGTATGTCAAAATATCGAAGATGGAACTTGTAGGTCCAATATAAATCATAAACTTAGATATACTACTTGCATCCCATTGTTTTGGTTTTTTCAAATAGTCCTCATCAACATTGTCCCATGGTATTGCGGTACACGAAATATCATAAATTAAATTTAAGATTAAGATTTGCAGCGGTAACATTGGCATGAAAGGAAGAAATGCACTTGCGACAAGTATTGAAAACATATTACCAAAATTTGAACTAGCAGTAATTTTAATATATTTCATTATATTCGCATACGTTTTTCTGCCTTCAATAATTCCATTTTCTAGAACCATCAAATCTTTTTCTAAAAGAATAATAGAAGCACTTTCTTTAGCAATATCCACAGCTGAATCTACCGAAATTCCAACATCAGCCATTTTCATTGCGGTAGCATCATTAATACCATCTCCCATAAATCCAACTGTATGTCCA
>NZ_JAVXGL010000091.1:0-7351 GCF_036657415.1 Anaerorhabdus sp.
TAGAAGAATAACAGGATTTTGCCATAGTTCTTATTGTGACATCACTTTCATTATTAAATATAGCTACTTCTATCTTATCTAGAATAGCAAGTTCTGCTGCATTTAATAGAGTCATGTTTTTAAAGTTAACTTTTACCATATTCATATTCTATCATGAAAAAAACAATTATAAAATAAGGAGGATATACTTTATGAAAAAGTATTCAGTGACGATTTGTGGCGGAGGAAGTACTTATACACCGGACATGCTTGAACTTCTGTGTGTTGCACAAAAAAAATTTCCAATTCGCAAAGTAGTTTTATTTGACATTGACTACCAACGTCAAAAAACGGTAAATGATTATGCAGAGATTTTATTTAATGAATATTGTGAGGGTGTAGAATTTTTTAGTACACTTGATCCAAAAGAAGCTTTCGAAGATATGGACTTTGCTTTTGTGCAAATACGTGCAGGCGGAATGGATTTAAGAAATTCCGATGAAAAGATTCCATATACCTATGATTGTATTGGGCAAGAAACCTGTGGCCCTGGGGGACTTTCATATGGTGTAAGAAGTGTTATAGAAATGAAAAATTTAATTAATTCGATAAGAACTTATTCACCAAACTCATGGATTATTAATTACTCTAATCCTGCAGCCATTGTCGCAGAAATGACAAAACGTGTTTTTCCAAATGATAAGCGTATTATAAATATTTGTGATATGCCAACTCAAGTACTAGACACTTACCTCCCTCTTGTGAACAAGAAAAGATCCGAAATTGAACCACGTTATTTTGGACTCAATCATTATGGATGGTTTACAAAAATCATAGATAAAAAAACTGGTGAAGATTTATTACCTGAAATACTAAAAATTTGTGTAACCGAAAAAGAAAGAGTACACAAATTAATTGATAATATGTATGATGTAACTACACATTGGGGTAAAACGTTTGAAGATCATTTAGATATGATTCAAGATTATCCATATTCACTACCTAATACATATAATTTGTATTATTTATATCCTGATCGCAGATATTCTCACTATGATATCAAAACTACTCGTTATGATGAAATTATAGAGGGTCGTGAAAAAAATGTAATTATGTATTGTAATGCAATAAAGGCACTAGGAAAAATGAAAGGCACACAATACGATATAACAGATAAAGTAAATGCTGGATTATTAGAAGAAACTGGATGTTCATCAACTATTGCATATAATGATGTTCATGCGACTTACTTAATAGAATTAGTAATATCAATTATAGAAAATGGAAATGATATTTGCCTACTTATGATTCAAAATAATGGTATTATTCCTAATCTATCTTCTGAAATGATGTTGGAAGTTCCTTGTCGGGTTGGTAGTCAATTTATTGAACCATTACATATAGGACCAGTTTCGACATTCGAAAAAGGACTTCTTGAAAATCAATTTGCCTCAGAAAGTTTATTAGTAGACGCTGTCTTAGAAAATGACAAACAAAAAATGCTACAAGCATTTACAATCAATCGTTTAGTTAATGATACTGAACGCGCAAAAAAAATTATTGCAGAATTCGAAAAAGCAAATGGTAAATTTTGGCCAAAATTAAAGGGGTGATTTTATGAAAAAATTTATGGGTGTCATCGAAGAAAAAACAATGATCTTTGTTGAATGGATTTCAAAAAACAATGTATTACTTGCAATGCGTGATGGATTAGTACTTTCAATGCCATTAATGATTGTTGGCGGTTTTGCAATCGTTATATCTGATTTCCCACTTCCTGCATTTCAAGAATTAATGATTAATATTTTTGGGCCTAATTGGAATTGGTGGAACTGGGATGTGGTATATCCAGCTACAATGGGATTAACAGCATTATTTGCAATCTTTGGTACATCATATTCATATGCAAAATATAATGATGTTGAACCATTACCAGCAGGTGCACTTGCAATATCTGCATACTTTATTCTATTGATTCAATTAACTGATGGTGGTTTTAGTGCTAACGATTTTGGTGCTCAAGGTTTATTCGTTGGTTTACTTACCGCTTTATTAGTATCAAAAATTTATATTACATTAATCAAGAAGAAAGTAACAATTAAATTACCTGATGCAGTTCCTACTTCCATTTCTAGATCTTTCTCTGCTTTAATTCCTGCCGCAATAATCATTCCACTATTCGTTATCATTCGTTACGTATTTACATTAACACCTTATGTTAGTGCAAATGAATTCATCGTTAGTGTATTACAAATTCCATTACTTGGAGTTGGTACTTCATTAATTGGAACTGAAATAACAGCCGGCTTCTTTAATACTTTCTTTTGGATATTTGGTATTCATGGAACATTAATTGTTCAATCTGTCATGACTCCGATATGGGAAGCTGCAAAGTATGCAAATCTAGCAGCCTATCAAGCAAACCTTACTTTGCCTTATATCGCTACCACTGAATACCTTGATCACTTTGTGTTCCTTGGTGGTTCAGGAATTACATTACCTTTATGTATAATGTTACTTTTCAAATCAAAGTCAAAACAATTAAAAGAACTTGGCAAAGTAGCTATTGTTCCAAGTATCTTTAATATCAATGAGCCAATCATTTATGGCTTACCTATTGTTATGAATCCTATTATGGCTATACCATTTTTTATAACACCAATGGTTTCAATAGCTTTAAGTTATGGATTAATGTATTTCAATATCATCGCAAGACCTACCGGAGTTGCTGTTCCATGGACTACTCCTGCACCTATTGGTGGATTCCTTTTAACCAATGACTGGAAGGTTGGTGCATTGCAGATTGTAATTTTACTCCTTGCGGCTTGTATTTACTATCCATTCTTTAGAATTTGGGATAAAAAATGTTTACAGGACGAAATGGAGAATGTTGAAAATCATGATGCATGAAGATGTTTGTTTTACTATAATATCTAATATAGGTGAGGCGACTGCTAACTTTTATGAAGCAATTGAATGCTGTAAAAACGGTGATTTTGAAACAGCCGAAAAAGCAAAAATTGCTGGTGAAGAAGCTTCTCTAGTTGCGCATAAAAGCCATGCAGAATTAATTAAAAAAATGGCTAATGGTGAACCTATTGAAATGAATCTTTTGCTAGTTCACGCAGAAGACCAACTAATGAATGCAGAAATGATGAAAATGCTTACTGAACAAATAATGCATTTATATAAAGAAATTCATTATTTAAAATTAAAATAATAAAAAAGTCGTGATTATCAATTTCACGACTTTTTACTATCTAAGTTTTAATGCTTTTTCCATTTCACGTTTTGCCGTCTTAATCTTATCATCTTGACGCTTATCATATAACGCCTTACCTTTTGCAAGGGCAATCTCTACTTTGGCTCTACCATTTTTAAGATACATTTTTGTAGGAACCACTGTATATCCTTTTAGTTTGACTTTATTATTCAGTTTCCTTATTTCATCACGATGGAGAAGTAACTTTCTCTCACGTGTTTCATCATGATTGAAATGAGTTCCATGATCATATTGAGCTATGTGCATTTCTTTTATAAATGCTTCTCCTTCATTGAAGGAAATATACGCATCTTTAAATTGCACTTTACCTTGGCGTATCGATTTTATTTCTGTTCCAGTCAATACTAAACCAGCCTCATAGCAATCCTCTAAAAAATACTCATGACTTGCACTACGATTTAGCGATACAATTTTTTCACTCACAAAAATCACCACCTTGTTTTATTATACATTAAATCCAAGCTTGTTTCTTCTTTTTCTTTTCTTTAAATATCGCAAAATCAATTGTATGCTTTTCTTTATTTGCATCAATCAATTTAACACGTACTTCTTGTCCTAATCTATAGATAGTTCCTGTACGTTCTCCTATGAGTTGCAGTGTAGATTCATCATAATGATAATAATCATCACTTAAGGTTTGAACATGAACTAATCCCTCGACTGTATTAGGTAACTCCACATAGAATCCAAATTTTGTAATTGAACTGATTACACCATCGAATGATAAACCAATTTTATTCTCCATAAATTCAGCTTTTTTCATATCTTCAACATCACGTTCTGCTTCAGTAGATGCTCGTTCTCTATCCGATGTCTCAATTCCAAATTTTTCCATCTTTATTTCATCATTTTTTATTTGATTAACATCTACACATTGATCAAATATATATTTTCTTAACATACGATGAACAACTAAATCAGGATATCTACGTATAGGTGAAGTAAAATGTAAATACTCTTCTAAACCTAATCCAAAATGCCCTAGACATTTACTGTCATAGCGTGCTTTTTGCATTGCACGTAACATCAATGTTGATACTACTGGATATTCTGGAGTATCTTTGAATTCTTCTAAACATTTTTGTATTTCTAACGGATGGATATCTTCCATATTCCCTTTAAATTTATGACCAAGAATTAATGATATTTTTGCGAATTCACGTAATTTCTTAGCCGTTGGTTTTTCATGTATACGATATAGTGACGGTATTTCTAACCATTTCATATGCTTTGCAACAGTTTCATTTGCACAGATCATGAAGTCTTCAATTATACGTTCAGATATTCCACGCTCTCTGATTTTAATATCAACTACTTTGCCATACTTATCCACCACAACTTTTGCTTCATCTTTTTCAAAATCCACTGCACCATTTTTTTCACGTCTTACACGAATACGTGCAGCACAGTCGTTCATCATTTCAAACATATCACCTAGATGTTGATATTTCTTTATCAGTGTATTATCTCCATCCAGTATTTTATTTACATTACTATATGTCATTCTTTCTGTTGAGCGAATAAAAGAAGGATATATTTCATAGGAATTAACTTCACCGTGTTGATCAATTTCCATATCACAGGTTAATGTTAAGCGTTCTACTTTTGGATTTAATGAACAAATACCATTCGATAAAATGTGAGGTAACATCGGAACAACTCTATCCGCAACATATGTTGATGTTCCTCTTTCCAAAGCCTCAATATCTAATGGAGAATTCTCCGTTACATAATAAGATACATCTGCAATATGAACAGCTAATTGATAGTTATTTCCTTTTCGTTGAATACTAATTGCATCATCAAAATCCTTCGAATCATCACCATCAATCGTTACTACTAATTGATTTGTACAATCTCTTCTACCCATTTTTTGTTCAGGTAAAACATCTTGCGAAATACTCTCGGCTTGCTGGAGAACTTCTTTTGGAAATTCTGATTTAATATCATGTTCAAGTAATATTGATAAAATATCTACTCCTGGATCATCTTTATGTCCAAGCAATTTTACAATTTCAACTGTTATCGTTTTCCATATTTTAATAATTTTAAATTGAGCTTTAGTTCCATTTACAATTTTAAACTGCGCTTGGTTCTTGACTACAACCCTTCCTTTTAATCTTTCATCATCGAGTTTTACATGAATACCACTTCTTGAAATTTCAAAAGTTCCGATACAATAATCCGTGTTTCGTTTTAAAATTTTTACAACTTGTCCTTCATTACTATTTAAATTAATAAGTTTAACAATAACTTCATCTTTATTCATTGCACCCATTAAATCATCTGGACTTATATAAATACTATTCTCATCATCTAAATCTAAAAATCCAAATCCCTTCTTGTTAATTGAAATACCGCCTCTATAAATTCCTGCTTGAGCGGCTGTTAAGAAGAAATTCTTTGGATTTCTAACAATTTCATATTCATCTTCTAATTGATTCAAGACTTTATTTAATAGCACAAATTCTGATGTAGACATCATATTTAAAAGTTTTGCAAGTTTTTCCAAGTCATATTCCCCTTGTTTACCTGCAACAATTTTATCTAATATGGTTCTCTTAAGTTCTTCCATTTGCTCACCTTCTTTCTTTTATTATATATTTTTTGATAATTCCTAGATAGTATTATCATTTGCATAAGAAAACGATGGTCAAATAACCATCGTCTACTGCTTGAATAATCTAATTTGAATTATTTGTAGATTCTCATAACAATTACAAGAATAAAGAATAAAATTCCTACTCCAAGAGTAATGTTAGAAATAATTTTTTCAGATCCTCTTTCTTTAGTATTCGCGAACAGATTCAATCCACCGCTTCCTGTAAAAGCACCTGAAATACCATCTGATTTTCCACTTTGTAATAAAGAAAGAACAATTAATGCAGCAGATACGATCATTAATAAAATGTCTAGCATAAAATTCTCCTTCCAGTCATTTGACATATGCTAGATAATTATAGCACATGCCCATTGATTTGCAAATACATTAGAAAATTCCACCATCTTTCATATCTGATTTGTTCACAAAATCCAAGTGATATAACTTTTCCCAATGGTTAATATTCAAAGTCCCTTTTGTAAGATGAATCGCTAAAATACAACAATTTTCATCATTTTCATTATTTGCCATATCATACCAGCTAGCAAATGCTGTACGAAGTTTTGTTCTTATTTCCGCATTTTTAGGATCAAGTACCCAACCCAGGTTTTCTCCTTTGCCGATTGCTGTAAACATTTCTGTAGAATGTGCCACCGAAACCTCATCATTTTGCTTTATTTGCAACATTTTATTTGATTTCTCATATGTTACAACATAGAAAGTACAATCTTCATAGTAGGCATCTACACAACGGACAATTGGGCGAGGTTTACCATCAACACTTGTTTCACAAGCAATAGTTGCAAGTGAGATAAGATTATCTTTTCCATTACCAAACTTCTCATCAATTAATTTTAGTCCTTCTTCATATATACTACTCATTCAAACTTCTCCTTCTCTTTTCTTTTATTTGACTAATATAAACTTCCATATTGCCTAATTTTATAGCACAATCTATCAAATTGATTCAAATTCATCAAATATTGATAATTGTGATTTTTTATAAGGCAATTGATAGTCATCTATAATTTTCTTCATATCTGTAATAATTCCATATTTATTACACTCATTCACAAACATTTTATACTTAGTTTTAACGTTAGGAATTGCACAAGAATAATTATCTCTATATTTTCTTTGATATTTCTCTTTAAGACCCGGGAAATATTTATCAAGCTTCTCATAATAGTAGTCTCTTTGATTCATTCTTAAAGTAACTCCAAATCCTGAATAAATATATTTAACACCACATTCATGTGCTCTTCTTACTAATTCAATGATATTTTCATCGCTATCCGTTATCCAAGGCAAGTTTGGCATAAGCAAAATACATGTATCAATACCAGCATCACTTAACTGTTTTAATGCTGCGAATCGCTTTGAGCTTACACAAACATTTGGTTCTATTATCTTACACAATTCATCATCTACAGTAGTAATTGTCATTTTAACAAGAACAGGGCTATGTTGCTTGATTTCTTTAAAGA
>NZ_JAVXGL010000092.1:0-7332 GCF_036657415.1 Anaerorhabdus sp.
AAGCACGTAACTGGGCAGAAGAGGGAATGAAAATTAAAGTGGATATGCGTTTTAGAGGACGTATGATTACTAGAATTGAAGTTGGCAAGCAAGTTATGAATGATTTCGTTGAGCAAATGTCAGATCTTGCAGGAGTAGATAAAGCTCCAGCACTAGAAGGCAATACGATGTCTGTAGTATTATCACCAAAAAAAGGTAAATAGAGGAGGAAATTATCATGCCAAAAATGAAGACTAAGAAAACCTTGGCTAAACGTGTTAAAAGAACGGGAAGCGGAAAATTAAAAAGAGGCCACAACTATAGAAACCACTTTGCAGCAAATAAAACTCATAAACAAAAAGTACACTTAAGAAAATCTACACTAGTTTCTGCTAGTGATATGAAACGAATTAAGCATTTGCTTCAAGACTAAGAGCAGAAGGAGGAATAAATTATGGCAAGAGTAAAAGGTGGCACTGTAACACGTGCACGTAGAAAAAGAGTATTAAAATTAGCAAAAGGTTATTATGGTGCGAAGCACTTACTTTATAAAACAGCTCATGAACAAGTTATGCATTCAATGCGTTATGCATATGCAGGACGTAAACAAGTTAAACGTGAAATGCGTAAATTATGGATTGCACGTATTAATGCAGCAGCTAGAATGCATGATATGAGTTATTCTAAATTAATGCATGGTTTAAAATTAGCTGGTATTACAGTAAATCGTAAAATGTTAAGCGAAATTGCTATTCATGACCCTAAAGGATTTGAAACAATCGTTGATTCAGCAAAAAAAGCATTAGCTTAAAACAATGAAAGAACATGTCATCATGTTCTTTTTTTTCTTAAGATATCTTTAAATTGAGGCATAAATAAGCAAAAAATGATATTATTAACAATATTAGTGAGGTTGAATTATGAATATTTTAATTGTTGAAGATGATAAGGATATTGTTGAACTTTTGCGCATCTATTTGAGTAATGAAGGATACCAAATTTATTATGCATATAATGGAGTTGATGGTCTAGAACAGTTTAAGAATCATGAAATTCATTTATGTATTTTTGATATTATGATGCCAAAAATGAATGGTTTTGAGCTTGCAAAATCAGTAAGAGAATCAAGTAATGCACCTATACTGTTTTTAACAGCAAAAAGTAGTATTGATGATCGTATATTAGGGCTAAATTTAGGTGGAGATGATTATATTTCTAAACCATTTAATCCCTTAGAAATAGTTGCAAGAGTTAAATCAAATTTGAGAAGAGCATATCAAACAAATGTTTCGACAGATGAATTAGAACTAGATGGATTAACTTTAAAATCTAATTCTTTGAGTTGTATTAAGGATGGTGTTGAAATCTTTCTTACACCAACTGAGTTCAAGATATTATCCTTGTTAATGAAGTCACCTAACAAAATATTTACAAAAGTTCAAATTTATGAACAAATTAATGGTGAATATCTTCAAAATGATGATAATACAATGATGGTTCATATGTCTAAATTAAGGGATAAAATTGAAGATGATTCAAGAAATCCAAAATATATTAAAACAATTAGGGGATTGGGGTATAAGTTTGAGACTAAAAAAGATTAGATTTACTTTATTTCAAGAATTAATTGCGTACTTCGCAATTTTTAGTGTGATTGTATTAGCTGCATTATATGCTGCAAATTATGTATCGAACATGATGTTTGATAAATATAGTCCATATTACATGGTGAATCAATTTGATTCAGTATTGGATAAACTTCAATCAGGAAAGTACAAATCGATTGATTTTGAAAAGCTCTTGAGTAAGAGTGTAAAAGTAGATATTGTTACTGAAACGGGTGATGTTGTTTACTCAAACTATAATCGTGTAGAAAAGTATAATCCAAGTGATTTCTATTACATTTATAGCTATAAATCACCGTATTATGTTAACATGGTACCTTTTGTTGAGAATGGTGAAGACTATGTTAATATAACAATTGAATATTTTGATGCGAGTGAAGTCAATAAATCATATGTATTAAATGATTCAAATGAAGTAGTATCTTCAAATGATGATACTAAAGAACGTTTCACGAGAGAAGAATTGGATTATTTATCGAATGATACACAAATTGGTAAATATGAATTTATTGGCAATGATGGAATAACTTATTATTTGATTAGTATATTGCCTGAATCAGTTTTACCTGATTACAGCAATATATTTAAAACGATTGATCAAATTTATTTAGGATTACAAATATTTTATGTAATTTTGGTAATTCAATTTGTTTGGTTGGTTCATCGCAAGATACTTAAATTAATTAAAAAGTTAAATGAAGCTATCTATGAATTGACAGCTTTTGGTAGCAGCCGAGTTAAAAACTATAGAGGTCCAAAAGAATTTGAAGAAATAGCTGATAATTTTAATATTATGGCAAAAAGTTTAGATGAATCACGCCAACAACAAATCCGATTGGAAGAAGACAAGAAGAAATTGCTTTCTGATATTTCGCATGATTTAAAAACGCCAATCACAGTTATTCAAGGGTATGCAGAAGCAATTGCGAATAACATGGTAGATGATGACTCCAAGCAAGAATACTTACGTATCATAAGTAAAAAAGCAGGGGCATTAACAGATTTGATAAATAAGTTTTATGAATATAACAAGTTAGATCATCCAGATTTTAAGTTAAACTGTGAAAATGTAGAAATTAAAGAGTTTGTTCGTGAATATCTTGCGGACAAATATGATGAAATTATTCATAAGGGATTAGATTTAAAAATTAGCATTGATGGTAAGAAACAAGTTATAGAACTAGACAAACTTCAAATGAAACGAGTTCTAGACAATATTATTGATAATGCGATAAAACATAATCCTCCAGGAATTACGATTCATGTTCAAATCATTGATGAAGAAAAAACGGTTTGTATCGTAATTGAAGACAATGGTGTTGGAATTAGTGATGAGTTACGTGCTCACATTTTTGATCCGTTTGTAGTGACAGATGATTCAAGAAGCAGTGGAGGAAGTGGTTTGGGTCTTACAATCAGTAAGAAAATTATTGATAATCACCAAGGAACAATCGAAGTGAAGAAAACAGACAGTTATAAAACTAGATTCGAGATAAGATTGAATAAAAAATATTAAAAGCCTTTAATTATAGGCTTTTTCTATTGACATAGTACTAGCACAGACTTATATTGAATATATATTCAATAAGAAAAATAGAATGGAGGTAACAATGAGAGTAGAACAACGTGAAAAAAGAAAGTTAGAAATTATTATTACCTCGATTGATGTTTTTGTAACACGAGGATATGCAGGGACAAAAATTCAAGATATTGCTGAAAGTGCTGGAATGAGTGTTGGACTCTTATTCCATTACTTTGAATCTAAGGAAGCACTATATAATGAATTAATTAAAATTGCTGTTGATGGAACTATGGAAACATTGAATCAAGATGCAGCAATGCCAATTGAATACTTTGAAAAACTTACACGTGATTTATTCATGAAAGTAAATAATCATCCGTATTGGGCAAAAATATTTGTATTGCTTAAACAGGCAATGAACAATGATTCGATTCCAGAGATTGCAAAGAAATATGTTAGAAAAATTAAAATTGTTGAACGAATGGTACAAGTTATTAAGAGTGGTCAACAACTTCAAATAATACGAAGGGGAAATTCTACAACATTAGCTATGTTATATTGGACTACTGTGACAGGTATTATTGAGCAATATGCTTTTACCCCATCAATTCCTTTGCCTGAAGTAAGTTGGATACTTTCATTGATCAAACCAACTTAATATATAGATATTTAAGATGTAATTAGAAAAAATTAGGAGATATAGTATGGAACTTATTAAATTATGGGACGCTGATGTTCAAAAAGCGTATCAGCTCCAAAGCTCTTTTATGGAAAATGAAAATGGTTTTGTTAATGCAGCATTTGGATATTCATTTGATGAATTCAAAGAATATGTAAATATGCGTAAAGAACATTCTCAAGGAATTAACTTACCGGAGGGCTATGTAGCTGATACAGTATTTATTCTTGTTGATGGTGAGCGTTATGTGGGGATATTTAATCTTAGACATGAATTGAATGATTTTCTTAGAAATGGTGCTGGGCATATTGGGTATGCAATTTCCTTAGATTTTCGAAAGAAAGGGTACGCAACAAAGGGGCTAGCTTTAGTTCTTGATAAAGCAAGAGAGATTGGTATTGAAGAAGCATATTTATCTGTAAACAAAGATAATTATGCAAGTGTTAAAGCACAATTAAATAATGGTGCAGTTATTCATCATGAAGATGATAAGGAATATTACACACGAATCAAATTATAGCGGGTAAAACCGCTTTTTATTTTAAAAAAAGACTTGGTGTATTAACCAAGTCTTTTAAATTTTATTGTTCTAATTGTTTAATAGCGATTTCTAAACGGCGAAGTGTTTCTTCTTTACCTAAGATATGTGATAGTTCGATTGCTCCACCTGGAGTAAATTGTTTTCCTGTGATTGCTACCCGAACTGGATAGAGTAACTGTCCATTTTTGATACCTAGTTTTTCAACTAATGCCATCATTTCGTCATGAATTGTACTGTCTTCCCAATTAGGTAAGTTTTCATATAATTCCTTCGTAGCTTTTAATGATGGAAGTGCAATTTCAGGATTCGATTTCATTTTTTTATTGTTGTATAGTTCAATATCGAATGAAGGATAGTTATCAAAGAAATCTAACATTTCTTCAATTTCAGCTAAAGTGTTAGCACGTTGTTGAAGAATTTTTGCAATATCTTTATGGTTATATTTATTTGAAACCGCTTTTTCAATATAAGGATTTGCAAGTTCAAAATAAGTATCAATATCCATATTACGTAAATACATACCATTCATCCAAGTTAATTTATCAATATCAAAGATTGCACCAGAAGTACCAATACGTTTAACATTGAACGCTTGTTTAAGTTCATCCAAAGTATAGATTTCTTGTTCAGTTTCAGGTGACCAGCCAAGAAGAGCAATATAATTGATGATGGCTTCAGGTAAATAACCTTTAGCTACTAAATCTTGAAAAGAAGCATCGCCATTACGTTTTGATAGTTTATGATGTTCATCTTTCATTACTGGTGGACAATGAATATAAGTAGGGATATCCCATCCAAATGATTGATAAACTAAATTATATTTAGGTGTTGAAGATAAGTATTCATTACCACGAATAACGTGAGTAATTTCCATCATGTGATCATCAATAATGTTTGCAAAGTTATAAGTAGGAAAACCATCTGACTTAAGTAGAATAGCTTCATCTAAAGTGCTATTTTCTACTGTAATTGTTCCATAAACTTCATCATCAAAAGAAGTAGTTCCAGTTGAAGGGATATTTTGACGAACTACATATTTTTCACCAGCAGCGATGCGAGATTGGATTTCCTCAGAAGATAGTTTTTTACATGGATCATTGAAAATGAAAGACTCTCCGCGTGCTTCTGCTAATTCACGTTGTGCTTGGATATCTTCTTCTTGGCAGAAACAATAGTGAGCGCCACCAAGTTCAATAAGTTTTTCAGCATATTCTTTATATATTCCTGATTTCATACGTTCTGACTGAACATATGATCCATAATTTCCACCAACATCAGGTCCTTCATCATGAAATAACTTACATTGTGCTAATGTATTATAGATAATATCTGTAGCTCCTTCAATTAAACGACCTTGATCAGTGTCTTCAATACGAAGAATGAATACACCTTCGGGATCTTTTTTAGCTACTAAATATTCATATAAAGCGGTTCTTAGGTTACCGATATGCATGTAACCGGTAGGGCTTGGCGCAAATCTTGTACGTACTTTTGTCATATTTTTACCTCTTATTTCGTAAATTTTATTTTACTCTAAATAGCCAATTCTTTCAATCAAAATCAATAAAAATGGCTTTTTTAAAGGATATTTAGTTTTTTTGTTATGAATAAATTGGTAACTACTAATTCTTATTTTTTAAAAAATGTATATTTTTAAACAAGATACCTTGACAGGCGAGGTATCTTGTTCTATAGTATATTCATCAAGGAGGTGGATGTATGCTAATTATGTCAGATATCATTCGTGGCTATACTGATACATTTATTCTTGCCCAAATATTACATAAGGATAGTTATGGGTATGAAATAAACAAAGCAATTAATGAAATGACAAATGGGCGATTTGAGTTGAAAGAAGCAACACTCTATACAACATTCAGACGTCTTGAGCAAGGTGGATACATAATTTCTTATTGGGGCGATGAAAATACCGGTGCACGCCGTAGATATTATGCAATTACTGAAAAAGGCAAAGAATTGTATTATGAAAATTTAAATGACTGGAAAATAGCTAAAACAATGATCAATCAAATATTGGAGGATAAGAATGATGAATAGCAAAATTAAAAACTACGTCGATGTAATATTCCAAGATGTTCCAAGAACTAAGAAAGCAACAGAATTAAAGGAAGAAATCGCATCAAACCTTAACGAACGTTTTGAGGATTACATGGCTCAAGGGAAATCAGAAACAGAAAGTTATGGTTTAGCAGTTGCGAACATGGGAGATATAGACGAAATGATTAAAGAAGTAATGCCAAACGATGAATTTTTTAGAGAAGCTAGTACATATCGCAGAAGAAATGCAAGAAATACTGCAATTGGTGTCGCAATGTATATTATTGGTGCCGCACTATTAATTATTTGCAGTGCAGCAGGTGAATCATTTGGAATGGATGATTTAGGAGGTGTTATTGGTGTAACTATTTTACTTATATTTGCAGCTATCGCAACCGCATTAATTATCTACTCAAATATGTCAACACCAAAAGAATACAAAGATTATGAAGAAACACAAGAACGTGAAATGAAAGAAATGAGACCTTATGACCGTAAGGTGTACCAAGCAATTACTTCTGTTTATTGGACAGTAATAACAGCTATTTATTTAGGGATATCATTTTGGACAATGTCATGGGGAATTACTTGGATTATTTGGGTAATTGCAGGGGTACTTCACTCTATTATTACAACAATATTTCAACTTAGAGGAATCAAAGAATGAAAAAGATATTAATAACTAAATTAGTTGTATTATGCATTGTCCTTGCATTAATTATTCCAATTGGAATTGGATTAATTACAGGTTATGGTTTTAGATGGGGAAGTAATTTTAGTTTCTTTAATTTTGGTACACAAGAAGGTTTTGCAGAGTTGAAAGTAAATGATAGCTTTTCAAATGTTGAATCAATAAAAACTAAATTAATTGATGAAAATATTATCGTATACACGCATGATAAAAAGACAGTCGATGTTAAATACTATG
>NZ_JAVXGL010000093.1:0-707 GCF_036657415.1 Anaerorhabdus sp.
GAATGTATGTCAATATTTGAAAAACCTATGAAAACATGTAATGTAGATAAAGACTTTGGTTATGTTATGGAAAAAGAAATTAAATTATTTAAACTTATACAAGAACCTCTGCAAAAGCTAGATATGAATCTGAAATGTAGGTTTAAAAAGATTAGACTAATATCAGAAAATGTTACAGTTAAACGTGACTGTAGAATTATTCTTGGAGTTGATATGGATATGATGGAAGAGATTGAGTTAAAGGAAAGCAAGTTGTTATTTGTGATTGCAAAATACTCGAGTGGTTATCATAAATTTATTATGGATACATTTAATAATTATTGTAAGGTAAAATCAGTCACTGATTTAAACCAACCTAAAATAATTATTGATTATGAAGAATTCAACGATGACATAGAGGATTTGATAAGAAATAATCTAAATAATACTTCTATTGTGATTGCATGCAGTCAAGACAATTGGTATCATTCGTGGATGAGGAATATATATAAAGGAATAAATATTATTTGGATAGGAGAAGGTTTTCATGAACAAACAATTCTGAGAAATGAGCATTGGATAAAGTTAACAAATAATGAAGCTTTCTACATATCAAGTAAAGATACATATAAATTAAGGTGTATTGATAATTATGAGGAATGAAGTAATTGTGATAATTGAGATTTGTGTTATTAAGCGAGAATGGATATGTGCATTTGATTGCGAAA
>NZ_JAVXGL010000093.1:717-7026 GCF_036657415.1 Anaerorhabdus sp.
AATTGTCGAAAATATAAAAAAATTTTTAGAGTTAATTTATAAAGATATTCAATATGAATATCTTTATAGTGAGAACTTAATAATTGTTGATAAATACTCTAATACTTTAATAAATCCATTTGTTCATTCAACTAATTCCTATTTATATAATGGTATTACACTTCAACTTTACTGATAACTATGTATAATAGATATTGAGGTGAAAATATGAAATTTAAAGAATTTAAGTATGAAAGACCTGATTATGATCAAGTCAAAGGACAATTAGATACACTTCAGAATGAATTGAAAGAATGTAGTGATGTAAATAGTTTTATGGAAATATTTGATAAAATTAATCAAATTCGTAGTCATGTACAAACAATGGCATCACTTTCAAGCACACGCTATTCTATTAATACAGCTGATGAATTTTATGAAAAAGAAAATGATTATTGGGATGAAATAAGTCCGATGTATGCTTCTACCAATTCAGATTTATATAAAATTATTTTGAATCACAAATTACGCAATGAACTTGAGGGTAGAATACCAAGTGCGTTTTT
The DNA here is from genome assembly GCF_036657415.1 of Anaerorhabdus sp. Classification (NCBI taxonomy): domain Bacteria; kingdom Bacillati; phylum Bacillota; class Erysipelotrichia; order Erysipelotrichales; family Erysipelotrichaceae; genus Anaerorhabdus; species Anaerorhabdus sp. The sequence goes on from NZ_JAVXGL010000093.1 coordinate 1,263, forward strand.
TAAACTTGCTGAATGTGCAATTAAATCATTTGATGAGAAAATAATTTCTGATATGCAAGAAGAAAATAAGTTGATTTCTAGACAAGCTAAATTATATGCAGGTGCTAAAATCGATTTTGAAGGTAAAATATATAATTTATCAAGTATTGGAGTTAAAACAACAGATAAAGACCGAAAGACACGTGAAAGTGCGATTCAAGCTAAAATGAAATGGTTTGAAGAAAATGAAGAAGAGATTGATGAAATATTTGATCAAATGGTAAAAGTAAGAACAACCATGGCACATAAGTTAGGTTATTCTTCATTTACAGAACTTGGATATTTACGAATGAGTCGCTTAGATTACAATGCAGACATGGTTGCTAATTATCGTAAACAAGTTTTAAACTTTATTGTACCAGCTGCCAAAGAGTTATATGATGAGCAACGTGAACGTTTAGGATATAAGGAATTACGTTATTTTGATGAAAAAATTGAGTTTTTATCAGGAAATCCTAAGCCTAAAGGTACGACTGAAGAACTTATTCAAGCGGCAAATAAAATGTATCATGAATTATCAAAGGAAACAGGTGAGTTCTTTGATGTCATGGTTGAACAAGAATTGTTTGATTTGGAAAGTAAACCAAATAAACAAGGTGGTGGATATTGTACAGATTTTCCAGACTATAAAGTTCCATTTATCTTCAGTAACTTTAATGGAACAAGTGGTGATGTTGATGTATTAACACATGAAGCTGGACATGCTTTTCAATCGTATATGTCACAAAAAACAATTACGATACCTGAATGTATGTTCCCAACAATGGAAAGTGCTGAGATTCATTCAATGAGTATGGAATTCTTTGCACATCCATGGATGCCATATTTCTTTAAAGAAGAGACAGATAAGTATTATTATTTACATGTTGCAGATGCAATGAAATTTGTTCCTTATGGTGTTTTAGTAGATCATTTCCAACATGAAATTTATGCAAATCCAAATTGTACTAAAGATGAAAGAAAAAAGATGTGGCGCGATCTTGAAAAGAAATATTTGCCACATAAGGATTATGCAGGCTGTGATATGTTAGAAAAAGGTTGTTGGTGGTATCAACAAGGACATATTTTCCAAAGTCCTTTCTACTATATTGATTACACTTTAGCTCAAGTATGTGCTTTGCAATTTTGGGTGAGAATGATTAACAAAGATGAAAAAGCTTGGTCTGATTATGTTCATTTATGTGGATTAGGTGGAACTAAAACATTCTTAGAGTTGGTGAAAGAAGCTGGTTTAAAATCTCCTTTTGAAGATGGTACTATTGAACCAGTGGTAGCGACTGTTAAGGAATATTTAAGTTCAATTGACACAAAGACATTTTAAAAGATGCCAAGGCATCTTTAATTAAAACGATTTCGATAGGTACATTTTTGACAAAGGGGTTCAATGAGTTGATTATCATTGAATCCTTTTATTATATCTGTAAATCGTTTTGAACATAAAATCGAATTCAAATCTTCAGTATAAATATTACCTAAGTCGATTTGTCCTTCAGCATCTAAACAGCATGGAACAACTGTGCCATCGACCAGAATTGCAATCATTTCTTTGCCGCCTCGACAAGTACCTAACTTTGTTGCGGGTAATACAGCGGTAGAGGGCCATTCAAATTGATTCTCAAAATGTAGAAAAACTTGGGGTAACAATTTAAAACTATTTGGTTTTGTAGTTTTTTGGAATTCATATTTTTCTTTAATAAGCGATAATGCAGTTGAAGCATTATTACTTAAATTATCACTTGTCCAAAATCGAAGTTCTACATAGCAGTTCGTATGATTATTATTAATAAAAGAAAATATTTCATTCATATATTCATGAATATCACATGTTTGAAAGTCCAAACTATGAAGTGATAAGCTTAGTTTTCGTAAGCTTGGATGTGACGATAGTGAAGGGTAATTTTTCAAAAATGTCCCATTAGTAACAAGTTGTACTTTTAACTCATACTGATCGCATAAGTTGAGGATGTCATCAAATTGAGAATGAAGTAATGGCTCACCTTGAACGTGTAAATAGATATATGAAGTATAGGGTTGTATTTGTTTGATTATTGCTTCAAATTGCCCTAAGCTCATTTCTTTGAGTTCACGATGATGAAAACTACAAAAATTGCAACGTAAGTTGCAACGATTAGTGATTTCAATGTAAACGCGTTTAATGTTCATTTTGTGGTAAATCCTCTTGTTTAACCCATAAATCAAGTTTCTTTTGATTGTGTAACATAAGTAAAAAGTTTTCTTTAGAAGATGGATATGTTTTATAAATAGATTGTAATAATTCCTTGATATCTTGTCGTTTTGTATGACCGTCCATTGGACACGTGCTTTTAACAATAGGAATATCAACCTCATTATAAGCATTTTTGATATCTTGTTCAAAAGTATAAACAAAAGGGCGAATGAAGTTCATTTTGGAGTTTGTAAGAAACATAGCAGGTGCAAATGTTGCAAGTCTACCTCCATAAATAGCATTTAAGAATAAAGTTTCGATTGCATCATCTGCATGATGAGCAAAAGCTGTTTTATTACAATTAAGTTTAATAGCTTCATTAATAACAGCACCTTTTTTTAACTTTGAACAAATACTACATTTTAAAGTACCATCTTCATTTGCTTGTATTTTTAAAATATCGTAAATTTTTGAATCAAATTCATAAAATTCAATATTTTGTTTTCTGCAAAAATCAAATACTTTCTCGAAGTCCATATTGGGGAAACCCATCTTAATATGGATTCCTACAATCTCTATATTTTTATCGAGATGTCGCTTTGCAATGTTACGATACAAAGCAAGACAGTAAAGAAGAAGCATACTGTCTTTACCACCGGATACTCCAACTGCGATACGATCGCCTTCTTGCATTAAATTATAGTCTAAATCAGCTTTACGAATGCGTCCTAAAATTTGTTTAATTGACATATGATTATCACTCCTGATGCTTTGCTATTATATCATGAACTTGTTATAATAGAACAGGAAATGAGGTATCATGGACGGAGTATTATATATAAATAAAGAAAAGAATATGACATCATTTGATGTTGTAGCAAGAATAAGAAGAATTTTGAATGAACGTTCCATCGGTCATACAGGAACCTTAGACCCTAATGCTGAAGGACTTTTAATTCTTTTAGTGGGCAAAGCTTGTAAATGTTTACCTTATTGCGAACACAATAATAAGGAATACATCGCAACATTTAAGTTAGGCATAAAAACAGATACAGGAGATATTTGGGGTGAAGTTATTGAACAACAGAATATTCCACTTATCTCTAGAATTGAATTTGAATCAATATGTAGTGAGTTTATAGGAATTCAACAACAAATTCCTCCACAGGTATCGGCAATTAAAGTTAATGGTAAAAAAGCATATGAATATCATCGTGAAGGAAAAACCATAGAACTTGAAAAACGCGAGATTGAAATTTATGAGTTAGAATGTTTATCTTACGATACAGAAATAACGATACGTGCTTTAGTTTCCAATGGTACTTACATAAGAACGCTTTGTGAAGATATTGCAAAGAGAATGGGAACTATAGGTACAATGACATCTTTAGTGCGTTCTAAAATAGGAAACATTTCGGTAGAACAAGCAATTAAACTGGATGAAGTTAATGAAAAATCACTTCATTCAATCAATGAAATCTTAAATAATCAGTATCCTCATTTTGAAATTGCTGATGTTGAGAGTGTAAAACAAGGGAAAAAAATACGACTAGATTGTATAGAGCCACTTGTACTATTAACACACCAAGGTGAAATTCTTGCAGCGTATGAAAAAGTTGAAGATAATTTATATAAAAGCAAAAGAGGTTTATGGTAATGGAAACAGTTGTTATAAGTTTAAATAAAGAAAATAAGATAGAAACTCCAGTTGTAGCGTGTATTGGTTTTTTTGATGGTCTTCATTTAGGTCACCAAGCTCTAATTAGTAAAACACTAGAACTAGCAAAGAAACATCATGCTAAAAGTGCACTTATAACATTTAACCCTGATCCTTGGGTAGTAATCAAAGATGTAAAGGAATACCAACACTTGTCGACAATCAAAAGAAGAGAAGAACTAGCGAGTAAGTTAGGTATAGATATGATTATTACACTTGATTTTACTAAGGAAATGTCAGCACTTACACCTTATGATTTTTTGCATAAAGCATTAGTACCTTGTAGTCTAAAAGCTCTTGTTTGTGGATTTGATTTTCATTATGGTCTAAAAGGTATGGGCAATCCTAAAATTTTGAGTGACGATGCAAAGGAATACTTTGAAGTAGAAGTAATTGACTCTGTTAATGAAGATGATAAAAAAATAAGTACTTCTAGAATAGTGGAATATCTCGAAAAGGGCGAAATTATTCATGCAAATCGTTTGCTAGGATATTCTTATCAAGTGGAAGGAACGGTCATTCATGGTCAAAAGCGTGGGCGAGAAATTGGATTCCCAACGGCTAATATTGATGTTGATGCGGAGTATATAATTCCTAAAACAGGGATTTATGAGGGGTGGATAAATGTTGAAAATGAGTGGTATCCAGCTATTATTAATATAGGTCATAATCCTACTTTTAATTATTCAAATAAACTTTCAATTGAAGCACATATTCTAAATTTTAATCAACAAATTTATGGTCAACTTGTTAAACTTGAATTTATAAAGTATTTGCGTGAAGAAATGAAGTTTAATTCGATTGATGAACTCATTGCACAAATGCAAAGCGATAAAGAAACGGCTAAAAAGGATCTAATTCAACATGAAGAATGAATTTTTACAGATGATGAATAAACTCCTAGCACAAGAGTATGATTCTTACATTCAAACATTAAGTCAACCAGTATATCGAGGTTTTCGTGTTAATACAAAAAAGGTGAATAGCGAAGATTTCTTTAAGTGGTTTAACATACCTTGCCATGCATCGCCATTTGCTAAGAATGCATATATCTTGGACTCAGAAGATACCTATGGTAATTCATTAGCACATGCTTTAGGATTTATGTATATGCAAGAGCCAAGTGCTGCTAGTGCAGTTGAAGTCTTAAATCCTGAAGAAAATGATTGGGTTTTAGACTTATGTGCTGCTCCTGGAGGAAAAAGTAGTCAAATTGTAGAACGTTTAAATTCATCTGGATTACTCATTAGTAATGAGATTGAAGCTAAAAGAGCTCAAATACTTGTAAGCAATTTTGAACGTTTAGGAATAAGTAATGCAATTATTACAAATTCTACTCCAGATAAGATATGTAAGACATTAGAAGGATGTATGGACAAAGTATTAGTGGATGCTCCTTGTAGTGGTGAAGGTATGTTTAAAAAAGAAAGCCAAGCCTTGGTTGATTGGAGTCCGCAACATGTGAAAAGTTGTGCAATAAGACAACGTCAAATTTTAGATTTTGCTTATCTTGCACTAAAGGAAAATGGCATTTTAGTTTATTCAACTTGTACTTACTCAAGTGAAGAAAACGAAGAAACCATTATAGAATTTATTAAAAAGCATCCAGATATGGAATTAATGAAGATTGATGTCTCTTGGGGCAGAATGGGTTTAAGTTTGGATTCACAAATAGATACGACATCTTGTCGTCGCATCTTTCCAATGGATGATGGAGAAGGGCACTTCATTGCGAAACTTAGAAAAAAAGGACCGGCTGTGAGTAAAAGGCTGCAAGTGATGACTTCCAAAAAAATTCCAGATGCAGTTTATCAATTTATTAATCATGAAGGAATTGATAC
>NZ_JAVXGL010000094.1:0-6915 GCF_036657415.1 Anaerorhabdus sp.
TAGGAATACCTGAATGCAATGTATCATATGTATCAACCAATAAAACACAACTATCTGGGGCAATTTGAGCATAACTTTTAAATGCTTCAAATTCATTATCATGAAGTTGGATATAACTATGCGCAATTGTACCACTTACAGGTATACCATATTTTACACCTGCAGCTGTACACGCTGTACCTGTACATCCTGCAATGTAAGCCGCTCTTGCGCCTTCAACTGCAGCATCCATACCATGAGCACGACGTGAACCCATTTCAAGTACACCACGTCCTTGGGCAGCCTGTACAATACGATATCCTTTAGTTGTTACAAGAGTTGCATAGTTAATACAGATTAATAAAATTGTTTCTAAGATTTGTGCTTGAATTAATGTTCCACGCACAGTCACAAGGGGTTCATTCGCAAATACCGGCGTTCCCTCTTTACAAGCCCAAATATCTACCGTAAGTTTTAAGTTTTTCAAATAAGCCAAAAATTCTTCATCAAAACAATTGGTCTTACGCAAATAATCAATGCACTCTTCATCAAATTCAAAATTCTTTACAAAATCTATAAAACGGTGAAGTCCATTAAAAATCATGAATCCACCACCATCCGGAATTCTACGAATAAACATATCGAAATATGCAATTTCTTCATGCTTATTTTCTTTGAAATAAGCATAACTCATTGTATATTCATAAAAATCTGTCATCAACATCAATTCTTTATTTGTCATTCCATTATCTCCTTATAAGAATCTATAATTTTAATTCCAGCATTTGCCATTAATGTAATTGCCATTTCATTAAATTGACCTTGCTCATGACCTGGAAGTCCAAACGTTTCAACAGTATCGCGTACAACACTCACACCCACTTTTAAATTGTGTTGATTAATATATCCCTTTAATGATAAAGCAAATTGTAATACACAGATATCTGTACAACAACCAACACAAACAAATTCATCTGCATGAATCTTATCAAATACATTAATAAAATCTGGATGCATAAATCCATTAGTTGAATTCTTATATAATGTAACCATCTTATTTTTAAATGGTACTAATTCATCAATTAATTCTGCTTCATGACTCTCTTTCAAACAATGTGGTGGAAATGCCATAAATTCATTTGCATTTTCATCGTGAGAATCTTGGAAATTTAAAACTGAATAATCTTTTTCAATAAAATACTTTGTTAGAGAAACTATATTTGGTGTAATTTTATCAATTGAAGAATCACTTAATGCTCCTTCATGAATAAAACCATGAATCATATCAATAATAACTAAACATTTTTTCATATGCTTTTCCCACTCCATTTTATCTATTATAAACTTATTTATCTTAGAATAAAAGAGAAGACCGTGTCAAAATTGTCCAAATGAGATATACTTACAAAGGAGGATTTACTATGAAAACTGATATTTTAGCAAACAATGTAAAGATTCATTATCATCCTACTTCTAAGTTTAAGGATATAACGATAGCTTTCCGTTTCATGAATTCATTAGAAACTATTAATCGCCCGAGTAGATATTATCTCGCACAGTTATTAAGCGACACTTGTAAGAAATACCCAACCAAAGATGCAGTTACTCGTGTACTTGATGAGAATTTTGGTGCCAACTTCAAATCATCAGGAGATACTGTTGGTAATACTGATTTATTAGAATTTCGTTGCACAATGCTTAATGGACAATATGTAAATCAAGATTTACTTTCTAAGCAAATTGAATTAATTTATGATTTTATTTATGATCCAAATTTTATAAATAACAGTTTTACAGAAACTGCTTATGAAGAAATTCAAGAACGTTTACTTCTTATGGTACGTTCATATAATGACCAACCAAGTAATTATGCTTACAATCAAGCCCGTATTGCATTTGGTGAACAATTAAAAATCAAAGCATTACCTTCTATTCAAGAAATTGAAGAATGTACATTGGAAGATGTAAATAAAGCATATTTTGATATGATAAAAAATGATTCTCTTGAAATTTTTGTACTTGGTGAATTTGATCAAGATAAAATTGAAAAATGTATCAAAGAAAAATTCAATTTCACAGATCGCGTATTTAACACTGTAATTGTACAAACTTGTACAAGAAATGACTTTAGTGAAATTATTGACAGAAAACCTATCCATCAATCTCGTGTAGTATTTATTTACCAAACAAATCAAACAATTCAAGATGATGACTATGATGCAATTCTTGTAGGTAATGGATTATTTGGCGGCTTACCCACTTCTTTCCTATTCCAAGAAGTACGCGAGAAACATAGTCTCTGCTATACTATTTCTTCACGTTACGATGGTTATGATGGCATCATGGTTATGCAAACTGCCATCGATGGTCAAAACTATGAGCGTGTTAAAGAATTGGTAGACCAACAATTTAAACGTATTGTTGATGGTGATTTTGATGAACAACATCTTGAAACCACGAAAAAAATGTACATCAATACATTACGTTCTAGTTTAGATGCACAAAAATCAATTATTGCTTATGACTACCGTGTCTCTTTGTTAGGTCCTAAACGTAGTGTTGAAGAAACAATCAATCATATTAAAACAGTAACCAAAGAAGAAATCATTCAAGCCTTTAAAAAGATTGAATGTAAACTACATTACTGTTTAACCCAGGAGGAAACTCATGATTAAAAACGAAAACAAGAATTTCAAAGAAACTTATTATGAAGATTGTTGTGATAATGGTTTGAAAATTGTTGTCTGGCATAAACCTGAATTTGCTACAACATCTTGCCTATTCGCAACACCTTACGGTAGCTTTGATTTTGAACAAATCGACCAAGATGGTCATAAAATAAAATTCCCTGAAGGTATTGCACATTTTCTTGAACACAAGCTATTTGAATCAGATGAAGGCGATGTCATGAGTACTTTCTCTACAATGGGTGCTAATGTCAACGCATTTACTTCTTTTAACGAAACTGTATATTATTTTGATACAAGTGATGAAGACATCGCCGAACCACTTAACTTATTGCTTGATTTTGTCCAAGATTTACGTATCACAACAGAATCAGTTGAAAAGGAAAAAGGAATAATCGCACAAGAATTAAATATGTATCTAGAAATGCCGGACTCACGTTTACTTTTTGAAACATTTAGGTCATTATACAAATATCATCCACTAAAAAATGATATTGGTGGTACTGTTGAATCTGTTTACCAAATTACGAAAGAAAATTTAGAAGATTGTTATGCAATTAATTATCATCCCGCAAATATGATGGTCATTGTTGTCACACCAGTTGATCCTGAAAAAGTAATTCATTTAATCAAAGAAAATCAAAGTCATAAAACATTCCCTAAATTCAAACCGGTAACACGTTACTTTGAGGAAGAGCCTAAAGAAGTATTTGAAAAAACTAAAACCATCATCATGGATGTGACTAATCAAAAAATATGCTTAGGTTATAAATTACCTGTACTCGATGAAACTGATGCATCACGTGTAAAACGAGATTGGGCATTACGTTTTATTTTAGAAAATCATTTCACTACTATGAATCCTGAGTATCAGTCATGGATAGATACTCATCAAATTTCACACTACTTTGAATATGAAATTGATTTATCAAAAGACTATGCACTTCTCATTTTTTCTGATGAAGGAATTCAATTAGATGCTTTTAAAGCATTCATAGAAAAACAACTTGAGATAATAAAGAAAAATGCATTAAATGAAGATGCTCTTTATCAATTAAAAAACCGCTCACTTGGTGAAAGCTTAACTATCTTTAATCAACCTGATGCAATTGGTATTCAATATTTTAGAAATATCCAAACAGGTGTTAGTTTATTTGATACAATTGAGATCATTTCAAGTTTAACTTGTGAAGATTGTACGAACGCATTAAACAACTACAGTTTTGATGAAATGTCTGAAATTGTAATTAAATCCAAATAAGAACTTATACACAAAAAGCATACTTGTCCTTTTAATTTTAAAAGACAAATATGCTTTTTTGACGTTACCCCAGATTAAGCGAATAATAAATTTAGAAATGGAGGTATCTATGTTAAATCAATGTGTTTTAGTCGGTAAAGTAAAGGAATCACCCATCATAAAAAAAACTCCAAATGGAACCACTACTGCCACACTTCTACTTGATGTAGAGCGAGCATTTAGAAATTCAAATGGAGAAATAGAATATGATGTATTTGCGATAACTCTATGGCGAGGTATTGCTGAAGATTGTCAAGCATGTGAACCTGGAACACTTGTCGGCATCCGAGGAAGACTACAAGCCAATGTTCATAGCGCAAGCAATGATATCACTTACTATAATGCTGAAATTATTGCAGAAAAATTATCGTTCTTATCACGCTAAAGAAAAACCATATCAATATTGATATGGTTTCATTGTTTTTTTACATGCATCGTCGGCCTGAAAAGATTTCACTCAAACTCTTGAAAGTTTGGTTCTCCGTTGAATTTTCTTTTTGAGAATCATTCAAGAGTTCAGTTAAACTTGAATACTCCTTCGATTCTACTAATTCATCTTTTTTGTCAAATTCATTCATAATAAGTACCTTCTTTCATCTTTTCCTGCCCTAGGAATAATATTAGTCTAAGACAAATGTAAAAATAAAGCAAGCATTTTCTGAAATATTTTCATAATAATGTAAAAAACTGGATTCGATTAACAAATCCAGCTTTATTTATAGTTATCGTTTTCCTGAATCGTATATCTCACCAGCAGCTTTTGGTCCTACCGTTTTACCACTAAATACAATTAGTGCTAAGATTGTGAACACATATGGAATACATGCGAAGAATTCTGAAGGCATTTGATTCAATACCGGAATCATACTTGCATATACACCTAATGCAGATGAGAAACCAAAGAAGATAGCAGCACCTAATACACCAAATGGATTCCATTTACCGAAAATAAGTGCAGCAATTGATATAAACCCTACCCCATGGATAGATGCAATTGTATATTGTACACCAGATGTAAGAACTAAAACAGCTCCTGCTAATCCACCTAAACATCCTGATAAAATTACACCTGCATAACGCATTTTATATACATTAATACCCATAGAAGCACTTGCTTGTGGGTTTTCTCCACAAGAACGTAATCTTAATCCAAATGGAGTTTTGAATACAACATAATACACAATAAACACTAAAGCAACTGCAATAAAGATTGTTGGATAAATATTCTTAAAGAACATATCACCAATAATTGGAATTTCAGAAAGTATAGGAACTTCTTTAATTTTAGAAATACCTTTAGTAAAAGATTCTGTACGTTGTTGATTGAAAATAATTTGACATAAATAAATTGTGATTCCGCCTGCAAGTAAGTTAATTGCAGTACCAGCGATTGTTTGATCCGCTTTAAAGTTAATAGTAGATACTGCCAATAAAAGTGAGTAGATACCCCCTGCAACTAAACCAGCTACAAGTCCAATCCATCCTGCATAATGACCAATACCTGGAGCATTTTGTAGAAGTACACAAACTGTAGCTCCTGCAAATCCACCTACCATCATAATACCTTCTAAAGCAATGTTAACAATTCCTGAACGTTCTGAGAATAGGCCTCCAAGAGCACAAATTATAATTGGAGCTGCAATCATCAGTACTGATGGAAACATCGAAATAATTAAATTCATTTCGAATCACCTCCTTGCATGGCTAAGCTAGGATCTTTCTTTTTAGGTTTTCGTGCTTTTAATTTCAAAATAACAAGTTGAATTGCATATTGTAATGCAACGAAGAATACAATCGAACTAGAAATAATATCTCCAATTTCTTTTGGTACACCATATGTTTGTAATAATGGTTGAGCAACTTTTAATAGTCCAAAAAGCATACCTGCAAGCATAATACCAATGGCATTACATCCTCCAACTAAAGCAACTGCAATTCCATCAAAACCATAGTTATCCATCGCAACCATTACACGGCCATATCCGAATGTACCTTGTACAACGATAGCACCTGCAAGCCCTGCAAGAAAACCAGAAATCATAATTGATAAAATAATACTTTTATTTACTCTGATACCTGCATAACGAGCACCCTCTTTATTAAATCCAGTTGCACGTAATGAGTATCCAAATGATGTTTTTTCAATAATGAACCAATATGCAATAATTGCAATAATTACAATAACAAATCCCCAGTGTAAACGGCTATTGTTTGTGAGTTGTTTGAAGAACTCACTACCAAGCATTGCATTTGCAGGAATGTTAACTGTTCTTTGAGGAGAAGATCCTGGAAGCGCACGTAAGAAATAGTTCGCTCCATAAAGCGCAGTATAGTTCAACATAATTCCTGTAACAACTTCTGATATATTAAACTTAGATTTTAAGATACCTGGAATAAATGCCCAACAAGCACCTGCTAGTCCACCAAATAGTACACATATAATTGGCGCAATACCATTTGGCATTGGAACAGAAATTGCAATTATACAACTTGCTAAACTACCTACAATAACTTGTCCTTCACATCCAATGTTGAACATACCCGTACGATATGCAAACCCAACAGACAAACCTGTTAAAATAATTGGCATTGTACTTACTAAAAATTCACCTGGATAACGTAAATTAACTGTAGAACCAGCTTTTAACATATCAATTCCAGTTAAACCTTTAATTAATCCAGCAAACAATGTTGATACATCTTTACCAGAAATAAGCAAGATTAACATCCCTACTAAAATTCCAAGAAATATCGCAATCACAGGGACTAAGATTTTGTCATATTTCCTATTCATGATCCAATACCCCCTCAATTTTAGAGCCTGCCATCATCAAGCCTAATTGTTTTTCATCCGTATCTTTTGCATTAACAATTCCTGTAATACCACCATTATACATAACAGCGATACGATCACTTAACCCCAAGACTTCATCAAGTTCAAAGGATACA
>NZ_JAVXGL010000095.1:0-6828 GCF_036657415.1 Anaerorhabdus sp.
ATTCGTAAGGGAAGTATTTATGGCTTTCTAGGTAAAAATGGAGCGGGAAAATCTACCACAATGAAAATGTTGTTGGGATTGACAGCACCAACTAATGGTAAATTTTCTATTGATGGAAAGACCTTCCCAAATGATCGTATTTCGATTTTAAAAGAAGTTGGTTCATTTATCGAATCCCCTTCATTCTATCCAAACTTAACTGGTAGAGAAAATCTCGATATTATTCGTCGTATTTTAGAACTACCTCAAAGTGCTGTTGATGAAGCATTAGAACTTGTTGGTCTTACAGAATTTAGCAATCGTCTTGCTAAAAAATATTCCTTAGGAATGAAACAGCGTTTAGGACTTGCAGGTGCATTATTGGGAAAACCACCAATTCTAATTTTGGATGAACCAACAAATGGACTTGATCCATCCGGTATACATGAAATCAGAAATTTGATTAAATCACTACCCGCTATTTATGATTGCACAGTTTTAATTTCATCACATATGCTTTCTGAAATTGAATTAATTGCTGATGATATCGGAATACTAAATCATGGTAGATTGTTATTCGAGGGTAGTTTAGATGAATTACGGCAAACCGCATTAGAAGTCGGTTTTTCAACTGATAACTTGGAGGATATGTTTTTATCAATGATAGAAAAGGATAACAAAAGTAGAAAACAGAGAGCAAAACTATGAAAACACTTGCAATTGAGTTTCGCAAAGAAAAGCGTACAGGAATTTTATCTTTAATGATTTTAATAGGTATTTTAGGCGCAGCATACGTTTTCATTAACTTTATCATTAGAAAAGATACGCTATTAAGCTTACCTTTATCCCCTATGGATGTTCTTCTAACACAGCTATATGGAATGATTATGGTTTTGAATATGTTTGGAATCATTGTAGCAACATGTATGATTTATAACATGGAATTTAAAGGAAGCGCTGTAAAAAAAATGTATATGTTACCTATAAAGGTATCATCCATATATTTATGTAAATTCGTAATTATAACATTTTTACTTTTTGTAGCAATCTGCTTTCAAAATTTAGCTCTTACACAAATAGGCATTACCGATTTACCACAAGGTACATTTGAAATCAGCACATTAATAAAATTTGCTGGGTATTCTTTCGTTACTACAATGCCTGTATTATCCTTTATGCTTTTTGTATCATCTCGTTTTGAAAATATGTGGATTCCGCTTGGAATCGGAGTAGCGGGATTTTTAAGTGGTATGGCATTAGCAAACTCTGATATAGCATTATTTATGATACATCCCTTTATTGTGATGCTAAAGCCTGCTATAGCTATGAGTGCACAACCAAATTCAACTGTTTCACTTATAGCTCTAATTGAAACCGCTCTATTCTTTTTTGCAGGATTATGGACAACTAAAAATATTCGTTATGAGTAAGGAGGTGTATGAAAATGAATTTTTTGGAACTAATTAAAATTGAGTTTATGAAAGTTAAGCGAGGAAAAATTTTACTTTTGATTTTCGTTGCCCCGCTACTGGTAATCACATCTGGTATAGCTAATTTGCAAGCTTATTTTACCTCAGAATATACAAATACCTGGGCAGCCATGTTTATACAAAGTGCTTTAGTTTACGCTTATTACTTACTACCACTTAGTATGATTGTAGTTTGTGTCATGATTGCTGGACATGAAACACAAAATAACGGAATATTAAAAATGTTAGCTTTACCAGTTAGCCGTTACGCACTTTCTGCCGCAAAGTTTTGTGTGCTTTTATTCTATTTATTTATGGAAATGTTAGTATTTCTAATTGTGTTTATAATCGCAGGACTTATAGTAACTAATACTTCAGGAATCATAGAAGCGCTACCAATCATGTATCTTCTGAAATGGTGTACTGGATTATTTCTAACCATGTTACCTTGTGTTGCATCAATGTGGGCAATTACAGTTCTATTTGAAAAACCCCTACTATCTGTCGGATTAAATCTATTACTTGTTATACCTGGAATTTTGGCAGCAAATACGTCACTTTGGATTGTTTACCCATATTGTTATAGTGGTTATTTAGTTACCTGTTCTCTACATGATTTTACCACAGATAGCATTAATGGATCATTTGAATTATTTCCATTTCTGCCATGTGCAATTTTAATCTTTACCTTCATGTTTATGATAGCAGTAACTCGATTTGGTAAAAAAGAGATGAGATAAATTTATCTAAAATAGATTATTACAAATCATAAGAAATATATCTTAAATATCTACCAGTCACTCCAAACAAATGGTTGAGAACGTTTATGGTCACTTGTTTCCAAGTAAAAAGAAAGAGATACTCAATGTACTCAATAATTTCCAATTAACTCCTCAAACTGCTACTTAATTGAGGAGTTTTCTATTGCTTCTAAACTCCTTATTTTTCCCAAATAGTTCATCAAAACTGCCAAAATATTCCAAATATTTAAGAAACGTATCAGATTCGGATTTTCATAAAAAAAAGCCCATTTTAATGGGCTGATTTAACTACTGGCGTCCTCGAAAGGATTCGAACCTTCGACCGTACGCTTAGAAGGCGTATGCTCTATCCAACTGAGCTACGAGGACACTGCTCTATTATAATAACAAAACAAGTTAGAATTTGCAACCAAATTTGTACTCAAGACGCTTTGTTTTTATATTATTACCCTCAATCGTTATAATTGCATAGCTTGTTTGTGATCCATCACGGTTTCTTGATAAACTACCTGGATTAACCAATACGATACCATCCTGTATTCTATTTTCATAAACATGCGTATGCCCAAAACAAACTATATCGCAATTAAGTGATTTAGCCTTATTTACTAACATCTCTCTGTTATCCAAAAACATCATACGATGACCATGTGTCACAAGTATTCTATGCTCATTCAAATCAATAATACGATATTCTGGTAAATCACCATAAAAATCATTGTTTCCTTTTACAGATACATACCCACTTAAATACTCTGCAGGCATTTCACTATCTCCACAATGTATAAATACTTCTGCATCTTGATGCAACATTAATATATCTTTAAGTGGCTCTAAACGTCCATGATTGTCACTTACAACTACAATTTTCATATAATAAATAATCCTCTTTAAATAACACCTTTATATTTTCACAAGAAAAGTGAGAATTTTCAAGAATTTCTTATCTTTTATCTCACATTTTGATATAATACTCTTGAGGTGTGATAATGAACCAATTTCTAGATTTCTACACAACATATGTTAGTCCTGTTGTTTACATCATTTTATTCATTACTGTTATTATAACATCTTTTTACCTTGTCAAAATGCTAATTCAAACAAAAAAATTAGCAAAAACAATGAATATCGTTTCTGTGTCACAAGAAAGTCTTCAAGAAAAGTTAAATACATATACTAAAACAAAGAATGATATTGACAAGTATTATCGTAAAAAGAAAGATCAATTGCATTTATTGCTGTCTACAATCTTCTTTCTTAAATTTCTAGAAAAAAATAAAGGTGAAAAATAAATTTCACCTTTTAATTTGTTGCCATGTCAGACAAAGTTAAATTATTTTCATGCAAATAGCGTGCATATTCAAATCCTACAAATCGGAAATGATAACTTTGTTCAGATTTATTTGTTACTTGTGAATTAGTCGCTTGATATGTTTGAATTAGACCATATTTATAGGCATTTTCAGTTAACCATGTATATTGTTCAGTCTTTGCAAAATTACTGTCGTCTAAGCCTTCTAAAACAAAATCTACAGCTAATCCAAGTTGATGTTCACTATGACCTGGTTTAAATTCAATCATATCGACATTATCGCCATATTTTTCACTTGCTGCTTTATACAATGCTTCTTGCTCTGCATAAGAGATATAGCCATTATTTACAAGCAATCCACCACAAGGTCGATTAGTTTCTATATCTTCACTGATAGCTGTGCATAAAAGCTTTAGTGGTGTTTGAAGCGCTACGTCTATTTGTATCCTTTTATCATTAACTGTTGGAATTTCTTCACTGATAACTTCAAGATTAAATGGTTTTCTAGTACTTATTGTGTGTTTATCATCAACATAAGCATTTGTGTTTCCAGCATTAGTTACAAGTATTGCATCATCAACAAATGGATCACCATGTTGAATCCAATATAAAATTTCGTCATAACTATAATGCACTAAATAATTTGCAAGTGTAACAACATCTAATGATTGACGAGTTTGTTCAACCATCTTAACAATATTTGAAGGAGTTTCATCCCATAATAATTTATTTAAATCTCGGTATTCCGCAGCATGATAAATATTGAAATCTCTTTCTTGGATATATGCAATAAATGTTGTTGGTGCAATGGAGTATTCAATAATATATTCTATTTCATCATCTGTTAAGTACTCACGAATCAAGCGATTACTTTCTTCATTTTTATATGGATAACGTGATAATTTATCATAATTAACATTCATAAATGAAAGACATAAAACAGAAATAAGAAGAATCATACTTACAAAGATAGTACGCTTTACCTTCATCTTCTTCACCTCTTGGTTAATTATAGCATAGAACTTATTCTGATGTCGCATCTTTTAAAATTTCATATAATTCTGTTGCGACCTCTAGGGGTAACACTTCACTTAATGCTTCAATGGATGCAGACTTAATACTTTTGAAGTTTCCAAAATGTTTTAAAAGCTTCTTTTTCCTTACTTCCCCTATTCCTTCTACCTCATCTAGAATTGATTTGGTTTGGGCTTTTTGACGAAGTTTACGATGATAGGTTATCGCGAAACGATGCACTTCATCTTGCATTCTTGTTAAGAGAAAGAAGAATGGACTGTTTTTATCAATAGGTATCAATTGTCCATCTCTATTCATTAAGTCAGAGGTATTATGCTTATCATCTTTTACTAACCCTAAGATTGGTAAATCTAATCCTAGTGCATCAATAATTTCTTTCGCAACATCAACTTGTTGCTTACCACCATCCACCAAAACGCAATCTGGCATTCGTGCATCTTCAATAAGTAAGCGATAATATCGACGATAAAGCACTTCTTTCATTGAGTCAACATCACTGTTTTGCGTATGTAGTTTGTAAATACGATATTCAGCTTTATTGGGTTTACCTTCATCATAAACAACACATGCTGCAACAGTAAATGAACCCGAGATGTGACTGTTATCAAAAATTTCTACACGATGAATATCTCTACCCAGTATTTGACTGAATTTTTCCATCAATGTCTCATCATTTTTACTTTTTGCTTCTATAACATCAAATTTAAGATAGAGCTGATTCTTAGCGTTTGCTTGTGCTAAATCTAATAATTTCTTACGATAACCTTTAATAGGCACAATAATTTTTGATTCTAGCGTATCCTGTAATACTTCCATATCTTGTTCTTCTAACTTTGGTAATACAATTTCAACAGGTGAAGGATGTTTTTGATAATATTGCGTAATAAAAGATACAAATTCTTCTTCTGGATCACCATAAAGTGGACTAAGTGATAATTCACGTTCCAATAGTTTTCCTGCTCGTATGAAAAATCCTTGAATTGATAAATATCCCTTATCACAAAAATAACTGAAAACATCACGATTTGATCGATCTTCAATTTGAACTTGTTGCTTATCACTAACATGCTCTACAGATTGTATGAAATCACGATATTCAATGGCACTTTCATAATCTAGTTTTTCTGTAGCAATTTCCATTTTTTGTTTTAAATCTTGCAATATTTCTTTATTATCGCCATTCAAGAAACGTGTTATTTTATCCAACATTTCTTGATAAACTTGTGGATCAACATCATATTCACAAGGTCCTAAACATTGCCCTAAATGATAGTATAAGCATACTTTTTTTGGCATTGTCTTACACTTTCTTAAAGGATATAGTGTTTGTAGTAACCGGATAGTTTGATGTGCAGCAGTTGCATCAGGAAAAGGACCGAAATATTTACTCTTGCGGTCTTTTTTTGTTTCTCTAACTACTGTAAGCGTAGGATATGCTTCCTTTGTTAGTTTAATATATGGATATGTTTTATCATCCATAAACATGATATTAAAACGGGGACGATGTTTTTTGATCAAGTTAATTTCTAATAAAAGTGCTTCTTTTTCTGTGCGTGTAATAAAGAAGTCAAAATCCTTAACTTGGCTTACCATTTTAGTAGTCTTAAAATCATGTGCACCTACAAAATATTGATTAACTCTATTTCTTAATTTCTTCGCTTTACCTACATAAATAATCGTTCCTGAAGCATCCTTCATCAAATAGCATCCGGGCTCCATTGGCAGGTTTTGTAATTTAGCTTCTAATCCATTTTTCATTTTTTACTACTTCCTCGAAACAACACAACAGTAGCACCTGTTGATCCCTCTGATGGTGTTCCTAAGCGATATTCTACTACATCTTTATCACGTTTTAAAACTTCATGCACAGCTTTACGTAGTGCACCCGTTCCATCACCATGAATAATTCTAACCGATGTCATATGATTGAATTTTGCATCATCCAAGTATTTTTCAAGTACTTGTAATGCTTCTTCAACACGCATACCGATTAAGTTACACTCCATTGAAAATCCGCTTAGCTTTGATGTCTTGATTGCGAAAACTTTCTTTGGTTTTATAATTTTTTTGTTTGTAGGACGAAGTTGTTCTAGTTTAGAACGAACTGTGATTCCATTCAAATCAAGAGTACATTGATTTTTAGTAATTGATAAAATTTTTGCGACTTGATTGGATTGTTTAATTTCAACAAAATCTCCTACTATGAAAGAATTACTATCGTGCACTTCTTCTAGTATTGTCTCATCTTCTAAAACCAATAGCTTATTTTTGA
>NZ_JAVXGL010000096.1:0-6688 GCF_036657415.1 Anaerorhabdus sp.
ATTTCTCACCAAATTTATCCATCTCAAGAATTTCTTCACGATATTCTTTAAGTTTGAAAATATCATTTACTTTATTTAGCCAACCCGCTTTATGGAATTGTTCAACTTTCTTTTCACCAAGTCCATCAATGTTCATCGCATCTCTTGAAGCAAAATGTGCAATTGAATTTACCACTCGTGCTGGGCAATCACTATTTACACAATAATGTGCTGCTTCATCTTCAAAACGATGAAGTGGCATACCGCAATCTGGACATACCGTTGGGAAGTGATATGGCAATTGACTACCATCACGTTTTTCCACTATGCTTCGTACAACTTCTGGAATAATGTCTCCTGCTTTTCGCACCACAACCGTATCGCCTATTCGTACATCTTTTTGGTTTATCATATCTTCATTATGAAGCGTTGCGGCACTCACGGTTGAACCCGCTAATCGAACAGGTGTCAATTTCGCATTTGGTGTTGCTTTCCCTGTACGACCAACAGTGATGAAGATGTCTTCTAATGTTGTGACTACCTCTTCCGCTGGAAATTTATAAGCGATTGCCCATTTTGGAACTTTCACTGTAAATCCTAATTGATCTTGTGCTTCAAAGTCATTAACCTTAACGACGATTCCATCAATCTCATAAGGAAGATTATTTCTTTCAATTGTCATTTTTTCGATGAATTTCCAAACATCGTCAATATTGCTAAAAAGTGTTGTATTTTCATTCACCTTAAATCCGAGTTTTTTAATCCACATCAATGAGTCATAATGCGTTTTAACACCATATGTTTCACCATCAGGTACATGATACCAAAATGCATCGAGTTTTCTTGATGCTGCAATTTTAGAATCTAATTGGCGAATTGACCCTGCTGCTGCATTACGAGGATTCGCAAATTCTTGTTCACCCTTTTCACGCTTAATTTCATTCAATGCTTCAAAACTCGCTTTTGGCATAAACACTTCACCACGAATTTCAATCTCATCTTTGTAGTCAATTGCCATTGGAATGGATTTGATTGTTTTAACATTAAATGTAACATCTTCACCAACTTCACCATCACCTCGTGTAACTGCCTGATTGAACAGACCATTTTGATATTCAATTGACATTGCCAATCCATCAATTTTACATTCCGCACAATATTCGACTTTTCCAACTTCATCTTCAATCCGTTTTGCCCATGCTTTAAGTTCATCTTCATTAAATACATTTCCTAAAGACATCATTTTTCGTTTATGTGTTATCTTGGTAAATTCATCCAAAACTGTTCCACCAATTCGTTGTGTTGGTGATAATGGATCACTATACTCCGGATATTGTTTTTCTAAACTCGTTAATTCACGCATATATTGGTCATATTCCGCATCAGTTACGGTAGGCTGATCAAGTACGTGATATTCATAATTATATCGATTTAAAAGATTTCTTAATTCTTCTATTCTTTCTTTCATAATTTGCCTCCAAAACCTTCATTATTATAACATAAACCCAGCTTCTCTTATAGGCTAATTGCATCTGTTGCCTATGTTAATTATAATAGAATTAGGAGGAACCAAAATGACTAAAAAAATCGTATGTATTACTGGTGCTACCGATGGTCTAGGAAAAGCACTTGTTCATGAATTTAAACAAAGAAATGGCTATGAACTCATATTATGTGGTAGAAATGAAGAAAAAATGAAGAATTTACTTGCTGCATTACCACAAAACTTAGTAATTTATGCCGAATGTTTTGACATGTTAAGTGATGAAAAAATCAATAATTTTACAGAAACCATCAAAAATAAAGGTTTAAACCCTGATATTCTCATCAACAACGCCGGTGCAAAAAATCTCCTGTTGCAGAGTTAAATATTGATGATTTAAGAAATATGTTACAACTCAACTGTGTTAGTCACTTACAACTTATTCAAGCATTCTATGCTGGAATGAAAGCCAAAGGTGCAGGACATATCTTAAATATTCTTAGCTCATGTTGTTTATTTAACAATGAAACAATGGCAGGTTATACCGCAAGTAAAGATGCAATGGAAGCTATCAGTAAAACTTTAGTAAAAGAAGCTAGACAAGATCATATAAAGGTCACTAGTGTTTATCCTGGTGGCATTGATACTGGATTTAGAGCAGTTCCTAACCACAGCTATATGAAACCCGAAACAGTCGCAAGAACGATTGTAGATTGTATTGAACTTCCAGATGATGGTGTTATGCATGATATTGTAATACGCCCCTTCTCTGAAAGTAACTTCTAAATTAAACAAAAATGGATTCCTCATTTAATTGAGAAATCCATTTTATTTTAGCCACTTATTCATAAATGTATATAAAAGATGAAATCAAATGATTTCATCTTAAGCTACTTTCTTTTTTATTGATGGATGTGTTGCCATAATCTTCTTCACACCATGAGGATAAGGAAAGGCTATTTCCAAGAAACCACCTTCGTATTTCAACACAATACCATCACCAAATTTACCATGAGTAACTTGTTCACCTTTTTTCCAACGAGTTGCTGGCTCAGTTGATTTAGGTAGAATTTGTGGAACAGGTTTATTAATCGGACTATTTTCTGTAACAACGAAATCTTTCGGTTTACCATAATCAAACGTTGCACCTAAATGTTCAACATAATCTTCTTCTACTTCATCAATAAATCTTGAACGAACTCGTGCTTTAGAAAGAATATAACTAAATCCACTTGATTCTGTTAAATACAATTTATTACGAGCTCGTGTAAATGCCACATACGCAAGTCTTCGTTCTTCTTCAACACCACGATTGCCTTCTGCCATTGCACGTTCATTTGGAAAAATACCATCTGACAATCCACAAACAAAGACAGTATCAAATTCCAAACCCTTTGCAGCATGGACTGTCATTAATTGTACATAGTCACCATCCAATGACTCATCTTTATCACCATAGAGAGAAACGAGTTGTAAATACTCATCTAATGTACTTTCAGGGTAATTAATAGTGAATGATTGAACGTCATTGATCAATTCTTTTAAGTTCTCTAAACGCTCTGTTTCTTTATCATCTTCCAACATTCTTCGATAACCACTCTCATCAATCACCATTTCTAGTAATTCAAAGACGGCTTTTTGTGATACCATATTTTTCCAACGCTCTATCATTGTGACAAAAGATGAAATAGTAGCTTGCGCTTTACCGCTAAATAATTCTTCATCACGAAGTACTTCATACATTGAACAATTTTTTTCTCTTGAACGTTCAAAAATAGTATCCATTGTTTTATTACCTAAACCACGTTTTGGTTTATTAATAACCCGTTGAAGTGCTAAATCATCATTTCCTGATATCATCCTCAAGTAACATAATGCATCTTTAATTTCGGCTCTTTCATAGAACTTTACGCCACCATAAATAATATAAGGAATATGTTCATCCAATAATCCTTTTTCTATTGCACGTGACAAATAGTTACTACGATAAAGAATCGCAAAATCACGATAACGTTTTCCTATTCGATGACCTTCACTTATTTTATTCGCTATCCAAGATGCCTCATATTCTTCACCTGCACTAATATAGTGGGAAATCTTTTCTGGATCTTTACGATTTGTATATAAATCTTTATCAATACGATTTTTATTACATTTGATTAAACTATTCGCACCATTCAAAATATTTTCTGTTGAACGATAATTTTCATTTAATATGATTGTACGACATGGTTGATAATCTTTTTCAAAATTCATGATAATGTTAACATCTGCACCACGCCATGTATAAATTGTTTGGTCAGGATCCCCTACAACACAAATTGAATTTTCAGTGCCAGCCAATTGAGATATTAATTCATATTGTACTTTATCAATATCTTGAAATTCATCAACATGAATATAGTTAAATCGTTTTGCCCATTTTGCACGAATTTCCGAAAACATCTTAAACATCTTTACAGTGACTAATAATAAGTCATCGAAATCTAATGCATATAATTCTTTTTGACGATTACAATAATATTCATATACTTTTGCTTTCGACTTTTCTCCTGTGAAACTTCCGGCAAGTACGTAAGCACGATCTACTGTGATTTCAGCACCTTTATTATTTCCAATATAATCCAACATTGAACCAAAAGAAATGGCTGATTTATCAATACCATGTTCCTTGTAAGCTTCTTTCAAAATTGTTTTTTGATCATCTTGATCCATAACAGTAAAATTTCTAGGCATACCCATTGATTGAATATCTTCACGTAAAATTCTTACACAAAGTGAGTGAATTGTACTAATCCATACTGCACCACTTGGATCACCAAGAATTTTTTTTATACGTTCTTTCATTTCATTAGCTGCTTTATTTGTAAATGTAATCGCAAGAATTTTACTTGGATATACATTTCTTTCTAATACAAGATTCGCAATACGCGTAGTTAAAACACGTGTTTTTCCACTGCCAGCACCGGCAATAACACGCAAATATTGATCTGTAGATAATACTGCTTCTTTTTGATTTGGATTTAACCCGTCTAATAAATTCATTCTGCTTTATTCCTTCTTAATGCCCAACGTCCAATATCTTCGAATCCGATACGATGATAAATTCGACCTGCCGCTGGATTATTATAAAACAAACATGGCACTTTGTCTTCACTTAGTAAGTCCATACATAATTTCTTCATAATTTCGCTTGCATACCCCAATCCACGATATTCAGGTAATGTCGCAACGCCCACAATCATCGCAAGTCCTTTAGTTTCCGCAGTACTAGAGGCTACAGACACAATTTTACCATCTTTTTTAAGGAAATATGTTCGTCCCGTCTTGTCTTCAATGCTCTTTTTCATTCCTGGTGAATCTTGATCAAACACAACTTTAATAACCTTTTTAATTTTTTCAACATCATCTACTGTTGCGATTTCGATAGCTTCATTTGATGTCTCTGGTGTTTTCACCATCTTACAGAAATAACAGTCATCATTTTTCATCCCTGTTAAATCTAATGTATCTATACATGATTGTTCGCCATTTACATTTACAATTTTATATTCCTTAATCACATTGTGAACAAATTCTTCATCTATTTCTTTTGTATAACTACACATTAAAAGACTATCATGATAAATGAGATAAACAGCTTTAATTCTTCCATCCTCTTCATCTACAAATATCTTTTGAAAATCATTCTCGAATCCATAGTTATCAATATCCCCTACAAAGAATAAATTTAAAACGCGGTCTTTATCTAAATATTCCATCACATAACCACGATCTTTTTCAAAACATTGACGTATCATACTTTTCATCCTCCATCTATCTCAAAAAGGTTTTTAATGATATAATTCTAGCATAGTTTATGGAGGTTCACGATGAAAAAATGTGCAACAAATTGGAAAGATTATGAATGCATCGATGCAGGTAATGGCGAAAAGCTTGAACGATGGAAAGATATCATATTGAGAAGACCTGATCCTCAAGCAGTATGGAATGCGGATACTAAGAGTTCTCAGTGGCAAAATACACATGCAATATATCACCGTTCTAACAAAGGGGGCGGTCAATGGGATTACAAAAAAGATTTACCAGAAACTTGGACAATTGACTACAAAGAACTAACGTTCAAGGTTTCCCCAACGGGTTTCAAACATACTGGTTTATTCCCAGAACAAGCCGTTAACTGGGATTGGATGCAAGAAGCTATAAGAAATGCGAATCGTGAAATTCGAGTTTTGAATCTTTTTGCTTATACTGGTGGTGCTACCATGGCTTGTAGTAGCGCAGGTGCAACTGAAGTTATTCATGTTGATGCATCAAAAGGAATGGTTCAATGGGCCAAAGAAAATATGCAACTTTGTCATTTGGAAAATAATACAATTCGATTCATTGTTGATGATGTATTAAAGTTTGTGCAACGTGAAAAACGTCGTGGCCACACTTATCATGGAATTCTAATGGATCCTCCTTCATATGGAAGAGGCCCTAATGGAGAAATGTGGAAGCTTGAAGATCAAATTACTGAACTTGTTGAAGCATGTTTAGAAATATTAGATGATGAACCGCTTTTCTTCCTTGTAAACTCTTATACAACAGGTTTTTCAAGTACTGTATTAGAGAATATTTTGACTACCACTGTATTGAAGAAACATCCACATGGAAGAGTTGAAGCAGGTGAAGTTGGTCTACCTATCAAGCGTGATAATTTAACACTTCCTTGTGGTATCTATGGACGTTGGATCAATGATTAACATTCTTTTTGAAGATAATCATTTACTGGCAGTAGAAAAACCAGTAAACATCCCCATCCAAGAAGATGATTCTAAGGATAAAGACTTGCTTACATTATTAAAAGATGATTTAAAAGTTCGTTATGATAAACCGGGCAATGTCTATTTGGGTTTAGTTCATCGACTTGATCGACCAGTTGGCGGTGTTGTCGTTTTTGCGAAGACATCAAAAGCTGCTTCTCGTTTATCTGAACAAGTTAGAACGCACGCCTTTAAAAAGATTTATCACGCAATACTTTGTACTACAAATTTACCTTCTGAGGGAAAGCTTGTCGATTATTTAGTTAAAGATGAAAAGAAAAATATGGTTCAAGTAACCAACGAAAAGAACCCTAAAGGTAAAAAAGCAATTCTTCGCTATACTATTCTTAGTAAGAAAGAAGATTTAAGTTGTGCTAAAATAGAATTAGAAACTGGACGTTCCCATCAAATTCGTGTG
>NZ_JAVXGL010000097.1:0-6686 GCF_036657415.1 Anaerorhabdus sp.
TTGGAGTTACTGTAATATCTTCAGGAGCTGTTACTGCACCAGCTGTGCTGAATTTTACTGTATTTTGAGCTGTATCGATATTTGTGAATACGATTTTTCCGTCAGCATCTAAAGCAACTACTGCAAATGAAGTGTTTGCTTGGAATTGACCATCTTTGTCAGCTGTAGCATCTGCTGTGCTTAAGCTTGTGAATGAACCTGTACCTACTTGAGCAACACCTTCAACTTCTTGAGCGTTAGCTGCAGCTACTTCAACAGCTTTGATATAATCTCCAACTGTCATAGTTACAGATGTTTTTAATTCTTCTACATCAGGAACTGCTGTGTGGTTACCATCACCTTTGTCAAGTGTAGGCATAGCTGCTAATTCAGCAACTGTTTTTCCAACTGCATATTCTTCGAAAGCAGCGATTTGTTCAAACCATTCTTTTCCAATTTCAGAAGCTGAAAGCATACCGTAGTCTGCTCCTTTTTCTTTCTTAGTTGGAGTTACTGTAATATCTTCAGGAGCTGTTACTGCACCAGCTGTGCTGAATTTACCTGTGTTTTGAGCTGTATCGATAGAAACGTATTTGATTACATCTCCTTCTAATACTACTGTTGCATAAGTTGTGTTGAATTGAGCTTTTCCTTCTGCATCAGCTGTTGCATCTGCAACGCTAAGAGTTGTTACTGAGCCGATTCCTACTTTTAATGCTCCAGTTGCAGCAGGTGTTTCACTAGCTGCAGGTGTTGCGCTTGGTGTAGCAGGTGCACTTGAACAACCAGCTAAAGCCATAGCAGCGATTAATAATGCTATTAATTTTTTCATTTTATTTCTTCCTCCGTGCTTTAAATTATATCGACATTCACAGTTTATGTCAATTTAATAGTTATAACTTTCACATTGTGAAAAATAGCCATCACTTCACTTAATTTTAATCTGGAAGTTTCGTGTTCCTTCTAATAAATACAAGAAACTTTAAAATGACAAATAAACCTAAAATTCCTACACTTATTAAATTGATGATATTCACGATCATTGGTAGCTTAGTTGCTGAGAAACTCAAGTCGTGCATTGTCATTTCTTTCTCTAATTTTATTTCACCTACATCTTTACCATCAACCGAAATAACTGCATAACCTTCAATATTTTCGCCTTCATCTATCTTTCTATATTCTATATGAATTGCGATTGTGTCTTCACTTTGTGCCATTGGTAATAAGACATTCAAGTCATTCGCTAAATAGAATGTTGCATTTCCTATGACTTTTTTACCTTCTTTTATCTCAGATTCTCCAATACCTAGTTCTTTCGATAGTGTTACTGTTTTAAAGTTATTGAAACCATAATTAAATAGTTTTTGCATATCTTCATAACGGGCATCACTACTATCACACCCTAAAACAACTCCAATTAAGTCCATATTATCTTTCGTTGCAGTATTAACCATCGTGTACCCGGCATCATTAGTCCAGCCGATTTTGCCACCTGTTGCATATTCATATTTAAACTTTGAATTCTTCAACATTTCATTTCCAGTAGAAAATGCACGTGTGTTACTTTGTTTATTAGTTGGTGCCATATCATAACGAACAGCACCAAATACTTCTTTAAATGTATTGTTTTTCATCGCTGCACGTAAGATCATCGCCATATCATACGCTGTTGTTTTATGATTTTCATCGGGGAGTCCATGAGCGTTTATGAAATTTGAATTTTTAGCTCCTGCACTTGTAGCTACCTCATTCATCAACTTCGCGAATTCTTCTTGGCTTCCTGACACTGCTTCCGCAAGTACATTTGTTGCATCATTCGCACTTGCCATCATACTTGCATAGGCAAAATCAATCATCGGTGCTTGTTCACCATAATCAAGCCAAATATGACTACTTGTACGATCAATATTATCAATTGCTGTATTTGTTGCTGTAAGAGTTGCGTTAGGATCCAACTTTTCTAGTGCAATGTAGATTGTTAAAACTTTGGTAATACTTGCAGGATACATTGGTTCATTCATATTTTTTTGATATAGTACCATTCCCGTTTTTGCGTCAATTAAAACTGCAGCCTCCGCATTTAACCCAAGTGCATCAGGAACCGTTACTTCTGGTTCAGGTGTAGGTGTTGCTTCATCTTCTGCAAAAACTGTAAAACTATTTAATAATAGAAAAGTACACATCAATAAAGACAGTATTTTTTTAATCATCGTATCATCCATTCTAAATCTATTCCTATTATACATGAAGTCGTTATGAGATAAAATAATGCTTTTTCTTTTATCACTTATTATTTTGTAATATTTTCTCGCAAGCAACGAAAATAGCTCCACCAATGAGATAACAAAGAATATCTTTCCAATCAAAGGTTGACCCAATGACTACCCCTAAAAGAGTTCCTTGAATATGTAATAATCTATCCAGATGAAATAACTGCATGAATTCAACTGCTATCGCAAAGAAAGTAACATACACTCCTAGATATTTTGGTTTAGCTAACCAAAATAATCTTAGGAAACTTGTAAGCACAACTATTACCAAAACATCTCCCATATAAGGTCTAATAAAATCATCTTTGATATAAAGCCCAATCACAATTTCAACAAGTAGTGAAATCGCAAATATCGTAAAATAAATCATACGTTTTTTATTATTCATTTTCATATCACCTTAATAAGTATAGCATGCGCATTATAAAAGGATGACGCAAACGAAGTTACATCATCCTTAGGATTTAAGAAAATTTGATTAAACTAGTTTTTCTTGAGTAAACGAATTGAATTGAGAATCGCAATCAATGAAACACCAACATCAGCAAATATAGCTAACCACATTCCTGCATAACCGAGTGCTCCTAGAATTAAGATTATAATTTTAATTCCGATAGCCCCTACTATATTTTGCATAATAATATTCATTGTCTTTTTAGAGCGTGTGATGGCAAGTGCAATTTTACTTAGTTTATCATCCATGATTACAACATCGGCAGCTTCTATTGCTGCATCACTACCTACACCACCCATGGCAATTCCAACATCCGCTAATGCTAGTACAGGTGCATCATTAATACCATCTCCTGCAAACCCTAATTTGCCTTTAGGCAATAAAGATTCTACAACATCTACTTTTTGATCTGGCAAGCATTCACTATATACTTTATCAATGCCTACTTGTCTTGCAATCTTATCCGCTACTGCTTTGCGATCGCCTGTTACCATAATATTTTCAACAATGCCGGCATTTTTTAATTTACTTAATGCATTCTTTGAGTCTAATTTAATTTGATCTTCAATTACTATCGCTCCTATATATTGTTGGTCTTGTGCAACATAAACAAGTGTTCCTGCTTCACCAATTGTTGGACATTCTATTTCAAATTGGCTCATCAACTTTTGATTTCCAACAAGAATATTTTTATCATCTAGCTTAGCACGTATTCCATGCCCTGCTATTTCTTCAACTTCACTGATTCTTGTACCATCAATACTTTTACCATATTCCTTAAGTATTGATACTGCAATTGGATGTGTAGAATTTGATTCACCATATGCCGCCAGTTCTAAGGCTTTTGATGATCCAATAATTTTACTTACACCAAACTTACCTTCCGTAATTGTTCCTGTTTTATCAAAAACCATGAGTTGAAGTTTTGATAATCCTTCAATTACTGTACTTCCTTTTACTAATACCCCATTCTTACTTAATCCACCAATTCCCGCAAAGAATCCTAGCGGTACACTAATGACTAAAGCACATGGACAAGAAATAACTAGGAATGCCGCAGCTCTTTGAATAGATTCACGATAATCAATACCACTACTTAATAAAGGAAGAAGTATTGCTAATGCAACTGCCAAAATAACAACTGTTGGTGTATATACTTTTGAAAACTTCGTAATAAAATTCTCTGATTTTGTTTTTCGACTACTTGTATTTTCAACGAGTTCTAATATTTTACTTACTGTACTATCGCCGAACGATTTACTAACTTTAATTTCCAACAATCCACGTTGGTTAACACAACCACTTAAAACTTCATCACCTTCTTGAACATCTCTTTCTAAACTTTCACCCGTTAGACTCGATGTATCAAGACTACTTGCTCCAGTTATAATAACACCATCTAATGGAATTCTCTCCCCTGGTTTTACTACAATCACATCATCAATGACAACACTCTCTGGTGCAACATCAAGAACATCACTTCCTTTTTTGATATGTGCAATATCTGGGCGAATATTCATCAAATCAGAGATAGATTTACGACTTGATCGAACAGCCTTTTCTTGAAAATATTCTCCTACTTGATAAAACAACATAACTGCTGCCGCTTCACGATAGTCTTGTAAGAAGATAGCTGCAATTGTCGCAATAGCCATCAAGAAATTTTCATCAAAGATTTGTCCTCGTATGATATTTTTTAATGCACGAAATATTACGGTATAACCTAGCACTATATAAGATGATAAAGAAAATATCATCGCTATTAATCCCTTTTCTTCAAAGAATAAACTTATTACAAAAAGTACTGTTCCAATTCCTATTTTTATAAGATCTGATTTTGATTCATCATTTTTTTCAACTTTTTTTGTTTCGGTTTTTTGCACTTCTACATCTGGTTCTAATTCTTTTACAATGCGTTCAATTTCTTTTTCAACATTATTTCGTTGTCCTAAATCGCAAACAGCTGTACATGTTGTATTCATGAAATTAACATGAGCTTCTTGTACATTAGGTAGTTTTTTTATTTGGTCTTCAATCTTTTGTGCACAGTTTGCACAATCTAAACCTTTTAAAAATAGTTCAATTGATTCCCCTTTTTCTTTAACCACAACATCAGGTTCAACTTTCTTCACTAAATCAATAATTACTTGTTGAACTTTATGTTTGTCTTTCTCATGTGTGTTTATCGTTAGTTTTTTACTCATGAAATCAACGGTTGCCTCTTGAACTACATCTAATTCATTTACAGCTTCTTCAACTTCACTTGCACAATGTGCACAGTCCAAACCTTCTAAGATATACTCTAATTTCATACTCTCACCTCAACATATGAATATATGTTCATATGTAGTATATATTAGATGAATATCACTGTCAACTATCTATAGTCATTTTTTAAAACTTCTTCTTCTGGCTTTCCGTTACACATTTGCATACAGTCTTCGATGATTTCCATTATAAGTTTTATTATTTTCATATTGATCATCTCCTTGTGTCTTTACTATATCCTTTAATAATGCAAGAATCCTTCGTTTTTACTTACAGTATCCTTACAATTATGAAAGCCAAAGAAAAAAGCGCCTTAAGCGCTATATTTTAAACTCATAAGAGAATCCCAACCCCTTAACCTCATTGGTATCGCTTGTCACGATAAAGGCATTAGGATCAATTTCATTAACAATTCTTGTTAGAACTTGATATTGGTTCTTACTCACTACCGTTAATACAACTTTTCTTTCATCATGTGAATAACCACCTTCTGCATGAAGAAGTGTTGTTCCACGCATCATTTTTTCATGAATTGCATTTGAAATCTTATCATATTCCGGCGATATAATTTGTACAGCTTTTGCTTCTTGAAGTCCTAGTAATAATACTTTATCTACTGCTTGTGAGCCGGCCCATACAGAAATGAATCCAATAAGAATAGCTTCAATTCCCAATGAGAATAAGCCTAATCCCACTGTGATTGCATCAATAATTAACACAAGCATCGATAAACTTGTTTGTGTATATTTGTGCAAAATCATCGTAATAACATTAACACCACCTGTACTTGCACCTGTACGCATAGCTAGTCCAGCACCAATCCCACTGAGTAACCCGCCATACAACGCTGCTAGTAAAGGATCACATTCAATATGAAACTTTCCTTGGAAAAGAATTAATGCAATTGGATAAACAATTGTACTTATTAGTGTTTTAATTGCGAATGATTTACCCAATAGAGCTGCTCCCAATATAAATAGAACAACGGTAAAGATGTTCACAAACCATGTTGGGTTTATTGGAACTAATGGTTGTAGTGCAACCGCAATCCCAGCTAGACCTCCCGATAGTATATTATAAGGAAGAATAAAAGCAGATACTCCAAAAGCTATCAAACAATTCCCCACTACTACCATAATAAAATCTACTATTTTTTTATTCATACATTTACCTTTTGAGAATAAAAGGCTTATCTTACGATAAACCTTAACTTATTCTACTGCTTGCTCTTCCTTTTTGCTATTTTCTGCTAAGTTGAATTCTTTCATTTTTGCAGTGAATTCTTTTTCAGCTTCATCTAATTTTTTTAGAATTTCATCAAGTTCATTTTTGATATCATCTGTTGGTTTCATGCTTTCACCTCTTACTTCACATTAAATGCCTTCTTAAATGTTTTATAACATATTGGTACATAAATCAAGACTACAAATAATTCGGCAACTGGGTATGCTGCCCAAACGCCATTTGTTCCCCATATTTTTCCAAAGATATAGGCAAATGGGATTAGAAAGATTAGTTGTCTTAGTAGCGTCATAATCATACTTGATACCCCTTTACCTAAAGATTGGAATACCGTATTCATTGCAATTGATACTCCTACAAAGACAAAGGATATAGAAATAATTCTTAAAGATAGTCTAGCAACCTCTAATAAGCTCTCTGATGGATTAAACATCCCTAACAAGAAATCTGTACCGAACATAAATAATGCTGTT
>NZ_JAVXGL010000098.1:0-6667 GCF_036657415.1 Anaerorhabdus sp.
AGTATGCAGAATTTGTTGGTAATTATTATGGTACACCATTAAAAAATGTAAATCGTTTACGTGATGAAGGTAAAAATGTATTACTAGAAATTGAAGTTCAAGGATGTACACAAGTTCGTGAAAAATGTCCAGATGCATTAACTATTTTCCTTGTACCACCAAGTATCGAAGAACTTGAAAAAAGAATTCGTGGTCGCAATACTGAACCAGAAGAAATTGTACAACAACGTCTTGCGAAAGCGAATCGTGAATTAGATATGGTTGGACAATATAAATATGTAGTATGTAATGAAGATCCAATTCTTGCGGCTGAGATTATTTCAGTTATTGTGAAAAGGCACATGGACTAAGATGACTCATTTTGAATATATTAATCAAGTTCAAGACTTGATTTCAAAAATCGAAGAAAGTCAAAAAGATAATATTATAAAAGTAGGACAACTTCTTGCGGATAATATCAAAAATGATCATATTATTCATGTATTTGGAACAGGCCATAGTATGTTGTCTGCTCAAGAAATTTTTGGGCGAGCAGGT
The DNA here is from genome assembly GCF_036657415.1 of Anaerorhabdus sp. NCBI lineage: Bacteria > Bacillati > Bacillota > Erysipelotrichia > Erysipelotrichales > Erysipelotrichaceae > Anaerorhabdus > Anaerorhabdus sp. The sequence continues at coordinate 538 of NZ_JAVXGL010000098.1, forward strand.
GGTTTAGGAAACGTAAATGCAATTCTAGATCCAGAGGTAACTGAGATATTTGGTGCTCAACGTGCAAGCAAGGTTGAAAGACTTAGTGGGTTAGCGGATATTATATATGAAAATTATGATATTAAGCCAGAAGACTTAATGATTATTATCAGTAATTCAGGAAGAAATAGTGTTCCAGTAGAAATGGCTTTGCGTGCTAAAAAAGAAGGACTTACTGTAATTGCAGTGACAAATATTGAACAATCATCGAATCAAACAAGTCGTCATCCAAGTGGTAAAAAATTATATGAGATTGCAGATATAAATTTAGATAATTGTATACCAACAGGAGATGGTGTTATCACTTATGGTGATGTTCTCACGGGTCCAGTTTCAACAATTTCAAATTGTATTTTACTTCATACAAGTATTTGTGAGGCTTTAGCGATTCTTCATGCGGAAGGATTTAAACTTCCAGTACTTCAATCACAAAACGTTGATGGTGCAAATAATGATGCAATTTACGCTAAATATAAAGGTCGAGTAAAACATTATTAAATAAACCTTGAAAAAGGTTTATTTTTTTATCTTATAGGAAAGTTCTACACGATGAATAGAACGATAGAGAGATGAAGAAACTTAGGATAGTGAAAGGCTAGAAGAAATAACTTGAAATATATTCAAGTTTGACTGTTTCTATGGTATCCTAGTATCAAATCTTGGAGGTACTCATTATGAAAACAATTTCCTGCCCCAATCGTCTTTATCTAAGTGAATTAGAATCACAAGTGATTAAAGAGGGTATCCATACGAGAAAGGAGTTTGGGGATCTTATAAAGGTTCTTTAAATGATTTGTGCTACAAATCAATTTTCTTGTGTGTAATGGAATAAAAAAAACTCGCTTTTGCGAGTTTTTAGATTTATCTATTGTAGTATTCAACAACTAGAAGTTCGTTAACTTCAGTATTTAATTCGTTACGTTCAGGTAAACGAACATAAGTACCTTGTCTTTTTTCTTTGTCAATTGTTACGAAAGTAACTGGGTTAAGTGTAGCTTCAAGTGCATCAGCAATGCTTGCCATGTTTCTGCTAGCTTCTTTAACTTCGATTTTTGATCCAGGTTTAACGATGAAACTTGGAATATCTACTTTCTTACCATCAACTAGGATATGTCCGTGGTTAACTAATTGTCTAGCTCCACGACGAGTTCTAGCAAAGCACATACGATAAACAACGTTATCTAAACGAGATTCAAGTAAGAATAAGAAGTTGTGACCAGTAACACCAGTCATCTTAGTTGCTTTCTTGAAAGTGTTGAAGAATTGACGTTCATTTACACCGTACATGTGTCTAATTCTTTGTTTTTCTCTTAACTGAGTACCATAGTTACTTAGTTTGATTCTTTTTGTTGGTCCATGTTGACCTGGAGCATAAGCTCTCTTTTTTAATTCTTCACCAGTTTCTAAGATTGAGAATCCAAGACGACGAGACGTCTTCCAAACTGGTCCATTAATTCTTGCCATTAAATTTCCTCCTTGTGTTTATGGCTAAACAACAACAGGTACAAATCATCAATAGTAGTGTGTTTGTATTAGAATCTTTCGCTAATTGCAGCTAGTTACTTGATTCACAGCAGATGCTGATACAAACGCGGAGTACTAGACTCTGTATGCTGCCATCATTTGACGCTAGATAACTATATCAAAACTTAATCTTAAAGTCAAATAAATCCTTATGAAATCGACGAATTTCGCAAGTAAGTACTTAAATTGTTAAAAGAACTGTGGTAGAATGGATAAAGAAAGATTCTGGGGGTATTTGAATGGAACAAATTCTAAACATCTTGTCAAATAAATTTGTGTTAATTGGTCTTGCGGCCGCTATTATATTATTAATTTTATGGTTTATGATTAGAAAGATGCGCTCAAGCAAGCTTAAAAAGCAATTGGGTGAGTTTGAAGTACGCTATAATTCGATTAAAAGTGTACCTTTACCATATAAATTAAATAAGGCAGTTGCAATTGCTCGTGTCAATCAAGAAGTTATGCAAAGTGTAACAAATTGTAAGGATGATTTTGACTTAGTACAATCTAATCTTAAACAAATTGCACAATTACTAGCAGATACAGAAGATTATTTACTAATGGGTAAATATAAGCCAGTAAAAGATGGTCTAATGGATTTAGACAGTATGTTAGTACTTGGTGAAAAACAAGTAAGTGAAATGGATGCATTTCTTGATACAATTCTCGAAAAGGAAACTGCTCAACGTGCTGAAGTAACATCTTTTAAAGATAAATTTAGAGAACTAAAAGCATATGCTTTAGAAAATAGTGCTTCTTTAGCTTTTAGTTGGAATAAGATTGAAGCAGATATTTCAAGCACAGAAAAAATGTTCTCAGCTTTTGAAGAGTGGATGTATGCATCAGAATTTGAAAAAGCAAGTGCAAAACTTGAAGAAATCAAAACAAGCATTGCAGCATTAGAATGTTTGATTAATGATTTGCCTGAATTATTACAAGAAGCTCGTGGTGTACTTCCTAATTTAGTAGATGAAGTTGCACGCAATAATGCATTGCTTCAAAAGAAGGGTGTTTCTCTTGAACATCTTGAAGTGGAAAAGAACTTGATTTTAATTACTGATGCACTTAAAAATGATTTAGACAGTTTACAAAATGGTGATTGTTTAGGTATAGGTGAACATTTATTAAATTATAAAACACGCCTACTTCAATTGAATGATCAAATTAGTAAAGAAGGATCAGCTTATGACGAAGTAACGAATATCGCAACTGATGTCGATTCAATTGCAACAAGTGCTTTGGAAACATTAGCATTTATTCGTGAAGCATACGAAAAAATGTCTACACGTTTTGGACTTAATGACTTAAAAGCAAAAATTGATGAAGAAGATGAAAAGTTAAAAGACTTGATTGAAAAGAAAGATGCGGTATTAGCTGTTATGGGCGATTCGGATTCATCTTCAGTTGAGAACTTGTACAAATTAAAAGAATTAAATCAAGATTTGATGGCATGTAACCAAGATTTAACAGCTATTAAAGATGTTATGGATAATGCACATAGTGATGAAGAACGTGCAAAGAAACAATTATTGAAACTTCAATTAATTATGAATGAAATGCAAGTTAAAATTCGCAAAAATCGCTTACCTGCAATATCAGATACATATGATGAAGATTTGGCAAAAGCATTCAATTATATACATAGTATTGAAAAACTTATTGAAGAAACACCACTTAACGTTCAATTATTAAATGCGACATTAAAAGATGCGATTGATTTTGTTTATAAACTATACAACAATGTGAATAATGTTGTTGGTATGGCAGTAATGGTTGAAAATACAATTGTGTTTGGAAACAAGTATCGTTCAACATATCCAGATATTGACTCTGAACTTACTCGTGCAGAACTATGTTTCAGAAATGGTGAATATACTCAAGCACTCACAGTTGCGATTGCGACAATTGAAAAGATTCATCCAGGTAGCTACGAAACACTTATCAAGGAGAATGCGAAGAGTGCAGGCTAAGTATTTTTTCGATAATGCTAGCACTACATCATTGCATGATGAAGTTTATAAAACATATTGTGAGTTGCTAAAAACAAAATTTTACAATAGTGATGCTTTGTATGATGCATCCATCGAAATACAACAAATGATAGAAAAAAGTCGTCTTGCTATTGCAGACACTTTTTCTGTTTCGCCAGATGAAGTTATTTTTACAAGCGGTGCAAGTGAATCTAATAATTTGGCAATTAAGGGAATAGCTTTTAAGAATCAAGATAAGAAACATATCATTACAACAAAGATTGAACATTCCAGTGTTTATCATACATGTGAGCAATTAGAAGAATTATTTGGCTATGAGATAACATACTTAGATGTCGATGAACATGGAATCATTGCTATTGATGATTTAAAGGCTGCATTACGACAAGATACAGTTCTTGTATCAATTATGATGGTCAATAATGAAGTGGGTTCAATTCAACCCATTGATGCTATTAAAGAAATTGTCAAAAAAAATTCGCATGCATATTTACATGTTGATGCAGTACAAGCCTTGGGTAAATTACCAATTGATTGTAAAGATATCGATTGTATAAGTTTTTCAGCACATAAAATTCATGGTTTAAAGGGAAGTGGAATTCTTATAAAAAAGAAGCATGTTCCCATTGCTCCGTTAATATCAGCAGGGCAACAAGAGTTTGGGTTAAGAGGTGGAACAAGTAACGCTATTGTTAATATTTTGTTCGCAAAAACTTTAAGATTAGCTCTTGAAGCACAAAAGAAGTATAATGGATACTTAACCGAGTTACGTCACTACATGATTGAAGAATTAGAAAAAATAGAAGGCATCGAAATCAATAGTCCCAGAGAAGGAGTTTGCCATATTGTAAACTTTTCTTATCGACCTATTCCAAGTGAAGTGATGATGAATGCATTAAATGCAAAAGGTGTTTGTGTATCTGCACAAAGTACATGTGCAAGTAAGTCAGGGCAACCATCAAGAGTTTTAAAAGCAATGAAATTTGACAATGAGCGAGCAAATAGTTGTATCCGTGTTAGTTTCGATGAGCACAATACAAAAGAAGAAATCGATCAGGTTATTATAATATTAAAGGAGATATGTAAACGTTATGGTACAATATGATACAATTTTAATTCGCTATGGTGAATTATCTACAAAGGGTAAAAATAAAAAAGATTTTATTAGACGCTTATCTAAAAATATAAGTCATGTATTAGAAGATAAACCCAACTTAGAATACATAAATACCTATGACCGTATTTATATACGTTTACATGGGGAAGATCCATATTCATGTATTGAACGTATTCAAAAAGTATTTGGAATTAGTTCATTTTCAATTACCCAAAAAGTACCTAATACGATTGAAGCAATGGAAGAAACTTGTTTAGCTATTGCGAAAGAAAATGAAAAAGGTACATTTAAAGTAGTTGCCCATCGTAGTGATAAAACATTTGAAATGAAAAGTGATCAAATCAATCGAGCGATTGCAACAGTTATCTTAAAGAATACTGAACATAAAGTAGATGTACATAACCCGGACTTTAAAATTCATGTAGAAGTTAGACAAGAGTAAGATTATTCCTGGTGCGGGTGGTTATCCAGTTGGAATTAACGGTAAAGCGATGTTACTATTATCTGGTGGAATTGATTCACCAGTTGCAGCATATTACGTAATGAAAAGAGGGGTTGAAGTAGAAGCTATTCACTTCTCATCACCACCTTATACTTCAACAAGTGCTCAAGAAAAAGTATTAGAATTAGCACGCCTAGTAAGTCAATACCAAGGAAAAATGAAAGTTCATGTAGTTCCTTTTACTGATCTTCAACTTGCAATTTATAAAAACTGTAATGAGTCATACGCAATTACAATCATGAGACGTATGATGGTAAGAATTGCAGAAAGAGTTGCAAAAAGAAATCGTTGCTTAGCACTTGCAACGGGGGAAAGTTTAGGACAAGTTGCTTCACAAACACTTGAAAGCATGGGTGTAATTAATGAAGTAATTAAATTGCCAATACTTAGACCAGTAGTAACTTTTGATAAACTTGATATAATAGAAGTATCAAAGAAAATAGGTACTTATGAAACATCAATACTACCTTTTGAAGATTGTTGTACAATCTTTACGCCAAAGAATCCAGTTACAAAACCTTTATCTCATCGTGCTGAAGAATATGAAAGCAAATTTGATTTTGAAACTTTAATCAATGAGTGCATTGAAAATACTAAATGTATTGTTGTTAAACCTATTAAAGAAAAGGAGAATTATCTATAATGGCGAGTAGTGTTAAGAAGAATTCTTTTCCAGAGTTTCAAGAATTATTATCAATTGTAGAACATCGTGATGAATTAAGATTTACAGTTGCAGCTCATGAATTATTTGAGGCAGTACAAAATTCAGCGATGAAACCAGAGAAGAAACTAGTTGTCTATGATTTGATTTCTAAATTAGGTAATTGTCGCGAAAATGAAAGAATAAAGTATTTAAAGAAAATAGGTGGAAAATTAAAATAAGAGCAAATGTGCTCTTTTTTATATATTTCTTTGGAAAACCACATGCTATGCATGTGAGAGGTAAAAACTTATAGG
>NZ_JAVXGL010000099.1:0-6616 GCF_036657415.1 Anaerorhabdus sp.
TGTTTGACCATCTACAGTCACACGACAACCACCACACATACCTGTGCCATCAATCATAATTGGGTTTAAACTAACTATCGTTTTAATATTTTTAGCTTTTGTAACATCACAAATTGCACGCATCATTGGAATTGGTCCGATCGCAATAACTAAATCATATTCTTTTGTTTTAAGCAATTCTTCTAAAGCATTAGTTACAAATCCTTTATTCCCATTAGAACCATCATCAGTCATAATCACACAATCATTAGCGATTGCTTTCATTTCATTTTCAAGAATAATCATTTCAGTATTTCTAAATCCTGCAATCATATCAACTTCTACATTATGTGTAGCAAGATACTTAGCGCTTGGATAAGCAATTGCTGTTCCAACACCTCCACCAACAACACATACTTTTTTGGCTTCTTCAAATTCTGTCGGTCTGCCTAATGGACCTACTAAATCTAAAACAGAATCACCTTCATTGAGCTTACTCAATTTTAAAGTAGTTTTCCCGATTGCTTGAACAATGATTGTTATCGTTCCTTTTATTGCATCATGATCCGCAATAGTTAAAGGAACTCGTTCACCAAATTCATCAACACGTAAAATAATAAACTGCCCTGGTTCTACTTTTTCACTAATTGCATTCGCTTCTAATTCAAATAAATATACATCCGGATTTAACTGTTTCTTCGTTAGAATTTTCGCCATATCACTTACCTCACATTGTCATTATTATACATGAAAAGAGTACCCAGTCCAAGCAGGAATTGAACAGTTATTTGTGATATAATTAACATAATGAATTGGGGTAGATAATTATGAAATTTTTGTATATTCTATGTATTTTTCTATTAATGGGGTGCCAAGTTAATTCCACATCTACTTCACCTACTCCTATACCAGATGACAATCTACTATCAAAAGTACAAACACAGCTTAAAGACTCTGATTTCAAATCAATTGAATGCAATTCAACAACATGCAATGTGGATACAATAGTTTTGAAAGAAGGTATGGGCATTCTTTCTGATAATTCATATTTGGGTAAAGAAGTTTATCTTGTTGAATTTATTGATTATGAAAGTAAATCTATTCCTAATAACTTGATTATTTATGTCTCCATTGATAATGAAGAAATAATTGGTTATGGGTACATAGATTAGATATTCTTTCGCTGGTTTTCATGGTAAAATAGAACAGGTGATTAATTTGAAAGTAAAATGTGAAAAATGTAAACAAAATTTGAATAAGAGTATCGCTTCAGCATTTGAAGAATACCATGTTGGTTACATTCAATGTGATGAATGTAAAAAGAAAAACTCTCGCTATATTAGCGAAAGTGATTTACTAATGTATTTTGCATGTAGCGCTTCATTATATACAGTTGCCGTTATTGCAATCTACTTCCTTTTTAACCTTATGAGCACATTTGGTGCATGGGTAATTTATGGAATATTTATCTTTTTATTTGCTGGTATGTATTTCTTAACAAAATATATCTCATATTATATCTATATTATGGCCCCTTTCAAAAAAGGATGGCAAGATAAAAAGCTTGACGAAGATGCTCCTGGAATTGCAAAACGAATGAAATGGCAATTTATTATGTTTTTGTTAGTTGCATTGATGTTTGGATCACAACCTACATTAATTATGTACTGTTTCATTTTGTTAATTGCATTTATTATTTTAATCGGTATTAAAGTAAAACTATGTTTACGTAATGAAAGAAATCAACTTGCAACTAAAAAATAAAAAAACAGTAGAACACTGTTTTTTTATTTAATTTCTCCTGATGCAATTTTATCAATTTGTTCATAGCTTGGAACAAAAAATAAATTACCTGTAATTGGTGTAAAGAAATCTAAGATACTATCATGAGTATCTTTTTCATTTCCTTCAAACATATGTTGAAGCATTTGAAGTGTAATTGAGAAATCTTTTGAATATCCTAAAAAATAACTTCCAAAAATATTTTTTGACGCTTCAGCAAATGCAATATTAGCGCGCATAATTTTAACTTCTTCACCTGCTTTGTCATGCGCCTTTGAAATTTCAGTATGCGCATTGCTTGGTTTCTTATCCGCTGACAATTCTAAATCATTTTCTTTTGTTCGACCTACAACTAATTCTTGTTGTTCAACGGTTAAAGTATTCCATAAATCTAAATCAAAACTATATTTTTGTGCAAGTACATAAGTACCATCTTTATATGGATCGTTATCATCTTCAATATAAACAACATCTTTTGCCTCTTCACTATCTGGATTTTCTGTACCATCAACAAATCCAAATATAGCTCTTCCGTCACGGAAACGGAATCCATGGGTTTCATCAACTGCATCAATAACATCTTTTAGTAACATATGAATGACTAACATCATTTCATAGCACACATCCATTTTTTCTGCACGGATATGGAAAAATAAATCACCTGCTGTACTAACTGCTGTTTTTGTCATTCCTTTTATTTCACTGAATCGCTTAAGTTCATTTGGTTTTTCAGCTTGTGGAAACAATCTTTCCCAAGCATCAGCACCTATTCCCATTGAAAACTTAAAGTTATCATAAGGAAAACGAATTTTCATACTATTAATTGTAGGATGAAGTCTTTCACAAAAATCTTTAAATGTTTCCACAATCTCACTTGTTGCAACATCTTTCTTAAAATTCACAGTACAAAGTATTGTACTCTGTGCTTGTTCTGGTATTACATCTTGATATTTCATAGTTAATTACCTCCCAAATTTCTAAATTAATTATTCTATTAATTTGTCTTCATTTCAATAAACATGCTCAAGACTTGTAATCTAGGCTATAGTTATGGTTTATAGTCATCATTTAAAAGTAAAAGACACTTCAGTTCGAAGTGTCTTAGCTTATAAATATTATTTTTTAGCTGTATATTTACGAATATCTAATGCAACAGCAATGATAATAACTAGACCTTGAGCAATGAATTGATAAGAAGTATCTACTCCTAAATATTGCAAAGAAGTCTTCATTAATTCAAATACTAGTACCCCTAATAAGATACCTTGAACTTTACCTACACCACCTGTTGTTGAAACACCACCGATAGTACAAGCGGCAATGGCTTCAAGTTCATAACCCAAACCTAAGTTAACTGATGCACCACCTGACTTCGCAGCTAATAAGAAGCCTGCAAAACCATACATCAAACCAGCAAGTGTATAGATACGAAGTTTAGCAGCTGTTGTATTAACACCTGATACTTCAGCAGCATTTTCATTACCACCGATTGCATACATATATTTACCATGACGAGTTTTATTATACAAAAACCAAAATAATAAACCCATAACAATTGCAATAATTAATAACCATTTTAATTTATAGAATCCTAAGTCAATACCACCTGTTGCTAGCGTAGTATAGTCTTTTCTCAATCCCCCGATTGGATCAGCCCCTGAATAAACTAAGTTAATTCCATAAACAATTGTTTGCATACCTAAAGTTGCTAGGAATGGTGGAACTTTTAAATAAGATACTACAGCACCATTGAGTAATCCAAAGAACGCTGTTACTAAAACTACGATAATGAATACAGCAATAAGTGGCATTTGAGGAAGATTTTGAAAGAATTTATCTGTGTAATCAGCACGTTGTAATAATGTACATGCTAATACTCCTCCAAGACCTACTAAACGTCCAGCTGACAAGTCTGTTCCTTTTGTGATTAAACATCCACTGACACCAAGAGCAATGATGAAACGTGGTGCAGTATTTGATGCGATATTGTTGAAGTTGTTCATTGTGAAGAATCCTTTTTGTGTGAATCCAACATATAGAACTAATACAAACAATAAAAGTACGATCGCATTATTACTTAAAAAATTCTTTATTTTTTTTGCATCCATAATTTATCCTCTACTTCCCTTACATATATTTTGTAGCTAGATTCATTACATTTTCTTGAGTTGCTTCAGCACCTTCTAAGATTCCCGTAACTCTACCTTCGCACATTACCATAACGCGATCACTCATACCAAGTAATTCTGGCATTTCTGATGAAATCATGATAATTGATTTTCCTTGTTTAGCCAAATCTGCAATAATTGTATAAATTTCATACTTAGCACCTACGTCAATACCACGTGTAGGTTCATCCAAGATGAGAATATCAGGATTATTTGCTAACCAACGACCAATAATAACTTTTTGTTGATTTCCACCTGATAAAGACTGAATTTGTGTTTTAGTACTTGGTGTTTTAATACTCATTTTTCGAATATTTTCATTTACCAATTCTTCTAGTTTTTTGTTATTTAGGACAAATCCCATATCAATGTATTTATCCAAAGAAGCAACACCCACATTATCTGAAATAGATAATACTCCGAAAATTCCAGTTGCACGACGATCTTCTGTCAATAATGCAATTCCTTTTTTTATCGCATCACGCGGACGTTTAATTTTAATAACTTCATTTTTGTACTTTACTGTTCCCGAAACTATATGTCGAACACCAAATATAGCTTCCATAAGTTCAGTACGTTGAGCTCCAACTAATCCTCCAATACCTAAGATTTCCCCTTTGCGTAAATCAAAGTTTATATCTTTAAATGATTTGGGATTAATTGATGTAAAATCTCTAACCTCTAGACAGACATCACTTGGAATATTCTCTCTAGGAGGGAAACGATTAGTTAATTCACGACCAACCATTCTCTTAATAATTAAATCAGTCGTCAATTCACTTGAAGGCCAAGTACCAACATACGTACCATCACGCATGATTGTTACTTCGTCAGAAATCTTTAAGATTTCTTCCATTTTATGAGAAATATAAATAATCGATACACCATTGGCTCTTAACTTATTGATTATATCGAATAATCCTTCTACTTCATTTTCAGTTAATGATGACGTTGGTTCATCCATAATTACAACTTTTGCTTTCACCGAAACAGCTTTCGCAATTTCTACAGACTGCATATTTGAAACTGATAATTCTGAAAGTTTCATTTTAGGATTAAAGTTCATATTAACTTCTTTTAATAGTGCTTCAGTATCTGCATACATTTTTCCATGGTCGATAATTTTTAGTGGACCAATATTTTTAGTTGGAAAGCGTCCACAGAAAATATTTTCCGCTATACTTCTATCAAGAATTGGTTGTTGTTCTTGTTGCACCATTGCAATACCACGCATCAAAGCATCGTGTGTGTTTTTAATTTCTACAGGTTGTCCTTCAAAAATTACTTCTCCGCTATCTTTAGAATAGATACCGAACAAACATTTCATTAATGTTGACTTACCAGCACCGTTTTCACCCATAAGAGCGTGAACAGTTCCTGGTTTTACATTTAATGATACACCATCTAGTGCTTTAACACCTGGGAAGCTTTTACTTATATTTTTCATTTGTAAAATATAATCACTCATTGTTATTCCTCCCTAGTAGGTTCTTTTCTTGAAAAATTAAGTGTGCGCTGAGGCACACTTAATTTTGTAATCCATTATAAATTATAACTATTTGAATTCTGCAGCGTTAGCAGGAGTAACTTTAACATAGTCTACCCAGTAGTATGTATCAAGTTTTTCACCATTAACAGCTTTGACAGCAGCGTCTACAGCTTGATGAGATTGTCCGATATGGTCATTTAATACTGTACCAGTCATTCCACCAGTTGAAACTAATTCAACAGCTTCAGCAAGAGCATCAACACCTACTAAGTAGATATCTTCTCCAACTGTACGGTTAGCAGCAGCGATTGCTTGAGCAGCTCCTAAAGCCATTCCATCATTGTTACAGAATACAACTTCAACTTTGTCGCCGTATTTTGTTAAAGCATTAGCAACGATTTCTTGACCTTTTGCTTGGTCCCAGTCACCACGTTGTTCATCTAATTTTTCAACATCTAATCCAGAAGATTCTTTGTATTGAGAAATTGAGAATTCTGTACGATATTTAGCATCTACGTTTTCAGGATCTCCAACAACCATTACATATTGAAGTTTGCCATCGCCATTTAAATCCCCTTTGTTTTCAAGATCAGCAATAATTTCACCTTGGAATTTACCAGATTGACGAGCATCAGCTCCTACATAAGTATACATACCTTGGTAATCAGTACCATCGTACATTGCCATATCTTCAGCAGATGGTTCACGGTTGATAAAGATACAAGGTTTGTTTGCTTCTTTACATTTGTCAATTACTGTTGCAGCAGATGTAGATTGAACTAAGTTAATGATTAGAACATCATAATCTTGAGCGATAAAGTTATCGATTTGATTTGTTTGTTCAGCTTGGTCATTCTTACCATCTTGAATTGTAACGTTGTACTTAACTTGATCATTGCTTAATGAATCAAAATAAGATTGAATTTCGTTACGGTAAAGTGTCATAAAGTTGTCATCAAATTTGTAAATTGATACTCCAACGTTTACTTCTTTTGCAGCTCCTCCAGTAGTCCCAGCAGTTCCTGCAGGTGTTTCGCTTGGTGTAGCTGGTGCACTTGAGCATCCAACTAATGCCATTGCTGCGATTAATAAAGCTATAAGTTTCTTCATTATTTCCTCCCGTATACTTTCACGTTTTGTATACGCTTACATCATAAAACAATTCAAACTATCCCGTCAACAAACTTAATGATTTTTT
>NZ_JAVXGL010000100.1:0-6221 GCF_036657415.1 Anaerorhabdus sp.
TGAAAGTCTTACTCTTACGATTCATAACGCTCAGGGAATTACGCGTGTAAAGTTAAATGATATTTATTATATAGAATCACTAACACGTACAATTACAATACACACTGCAACAAGTCAACTTGCGATGACTGGTAAAATTAGTGAAATGGAAGAAAGTATAAAGGAATATGGCTTCATGCGTGTCCATAAAAGTTTTATCGTTAACTTTAAATATGTTAAAAATATCTTTAAAGATATTATCACGCTTGATAATAATGAAACTATTCTATTAAGTAAACACAAATCCAAGCAGGTTCATGATGCCTTAATGGCTTACATTCAGTCACGATGAAAATACTTATTTCAATCGGACTCGCTGCAATGGAAACCTTTCTTTGTATATTTATTCTAGACAACCTGCTGTCTAAAAAAGATGCATTAAAAAAAGAAAGAATTATCGCAATTGTTATCTATTTTTCATTTCAGTTTTTAACTTATATTATTGATTTCCATTTCTTTTCAACAGCGATATACTATATTGTCTTTACGTTAATTATTAGTTGCATTTTCTACTACAATGATTTACGAACTAAACTTATTACTACAAGTTTATTTGTAACATTAAACTATGCAGCAAAACTATCCGCTGCTCTTATTTATCTTGAAACAACAAAAGAATCAGTTCCAAGCAATGCCTTTGATTTAGTGTTGAATCCTATTACACAATTTACTGCCTGTATCATTGTCCTACTCATGATTCTTATTATTCTATTTACACGTAAACTGACTAGTAAACCATTTCAATACATCATTGACTTTATTTTGTTTATTTCCCCTATCGCAAATTTATATTTAAGTATGAATATTTTAAATCAAGCTAGTTCTACGATGCTTTACATTGATATTTCAGTACTCTTATTTTTCTATACCTTCTTCTTATTCTTCATGGTCGATCAATTAAATTATAATAGTGAGAAATCATTTCACCTTGAACTACTTGAACAACAGATGCAACTCCAGACTCAACACTTTAAAGAACTATCTGCCTACAATCAAGAAATTCGTTCAATTAAACATGATTTAAAAAATCATATTAGTATGATTCGAGGATATTTACAAAATAATCAAATTAATAATGCACTTGATTATATAAATCGTTTCGATGAAAATATTCAACAAATATCATCGCTTGTATTCACTGGTAATAACACCGTTGATATTCTATTAAATCAAAAGATGTTTCTTGCTAAGCAAAACAATATAAGACTTGATTACAATATATTAATTCCTAATCAATTTGATATCCCTGATTTAGATTTATGTATTATTCTTTCTAACTTGTTTGATAATTCAATTGAAGCAACTTTTAAAGTTGATGATAAATATATTGAATTAAAAATGAATATTTATAAAGAACAATTGTTTATTTCCTTGTCAAATTCATTTGATGGATCAGTTAAACAATCTTCCAATCAGTTTCTATCTCTTAAGAATGATAAGAATACACATGGGTATGGTATCAACAATGTAAAACGAGTTATCGACAAACTTCATGGAACCATCACGTTTCAATATGACGAGAATAATTTTACCGTTAATATCCTCATGCCGATTGCAAAGACAAATCAAGCCTATCAAATTAACAAGTAATAAAAGTTATCTAGGAACTACAATATTAGGTTCTTATTGGGATGGATATTTATGGCAATACGCAAAAAATACAACAGTACTAAACAATACATATGATCAATACACCTCCATAAGGAGGCGATACTGTTATTTTTGACGCTAATTGTGGAGTCAATATGAAAAGTCCTTCATTGACATCGTGACAACATAAAGTAAAAAACATCTCCATAAAACAATAAATAGTATAATAACTTTTCATTATTATTCATTGAGTAAACATCTAAAATGACTTATCACATGGATAAGTCATTTTAATTGCTTGAGTATATTTTCTATCACACTTGTTATTTTTACATTATCATCATTAATTGTATTATCATCTTTAAAGAACTCTATTAATTCTTGCATAAATCCTCTTAGATATAAGTCTTTTAATGTCCCTGATGCAGGTGTATAGTTTTCGCGATAAACACGGTCTTCTTCACTTAGTGTTTGCCAATTATCTTCAATAAAATTATTTTTATGAACAACAAGTTCATTCAATTCAATACTTTGAATAAACCCTCCGTCAAGTGTGCAGGTAATACCTTCACTTTCTCTAGTCCATGGCGCTCTATTTTCTAATGACAAAGTTCCAATAATACCGTCATCCATTGTCAACATTAAAGTATAAGATACTCCATTACCAAATTCATTCTTCAATGCTGTTATGTGCTTGATATCACCAAACAATGTTCTAAGCAAATCCAAATAGTGAATCGCCACTGCATACATGAAATCACTATCTGTTTCACAGAATGCACTTGCATCAACATTGAAATGCGCCTCAAATGATCTTACATAGCCTAAATCACCTTGTTTGATATATTCCTTCATCTTTCTATAACAAGGGGCATAGCGCTTCATAAATCCTACAAATACAGGTGTATTCATCTCATTTGCACAATCATAAATATCCTTCGCCTGTTCAAGGCTTAACCCACACGGTTTTTCTACAAAAACTCGCTTACCTGCTTTTATGCACTTCATAACTAAACTATAGGCTTCTTCCATAGGAACAATAATAATTACATAATCACTTTTTGATTCTTTCAACATTTCATCAACATTATCATAAACACATGCATGAATACCTAAATGTTCTAATTCACTCAATGCTTTTTCTTTTGAGTGCGTTGTTACTGACTCGATATGTACACCTAAATGTTGTAGACAAGGATAGATATTCTTTTTTGCATGTCTTCCAATTCCAATTATATTTACACTTTTCTCCATAGTAAAACACCTCTATTTCTATACTACTTTAAGTGTAGCATATTTATAGAGGTGCCATCTTCTCAATGATTAATTTTTTGAAATAATTTCTGCTGAAGCAAATTCGTACATGTATACAAAGTATATCTCAAATTTTTCGAATTCAATACGTACATAATCATTTATCATCAATTCATCAAAGATTTCTTGATAACTTTGATTATCATGTAAGATATATAAGTAATTCTCATTGATATATTTTACTAAGTAGTAAATATCTAAAAACAGATTTTCTCTACTATATTCGCCCTCATATTTTGATACAGTGATACTAATTGATTGAAGAATTTCATCTTGATGATTAACGGTGACTTGCAGTTCATTATTACATTCACTCTTCGAAATATAACTATTACCCTTTTTTTCAAATGAACTATACATCATTAAAATTTCTTCAAATTCGTTGATGTCAGCGCTTATAAATGAGTTAGCCTCATAAGCATAAGCGCTAAATGTATTACCATCCAGTTCTTTATGATTCATGATACGCTCTCCTATTCGCTCTCCATAATTGGTATGATTATGGTACTTACTATTGTATCATTGATGTCAACTTTGTAATAACCTTCATATTTATTAACGATACCCCGAACTATTTGTAGACCTAATCCATGGGTCTTTTTATTTTTCTTACTTGTCTGTGTAAAATCGATTAACTTGTCTTTATTATAACTATTTTCTATTTTTAAGATGAAATTAAATTCATTTTGAAACAAAGATACACATATTAATTTATCATTCACATCACGCTGTGCTTCTATTGCATTATCCAAAAGATTCACCAGCAAAATACAAGTATCTACTTCATTCATTTCAATTGTAATTTTACTCGCCACTACTTCAAATTTAATATCTTCATTTAATGCGATTTTGTTACTTAGAATACTATCTACCACCACATTCCCAGTCCAATAACTTATCTCAATCATATTTGTTTTTTCAAGCATAGACTCAATGAACTGACTCGCCTTCTCATATTCACTATTATTTAGGAAAGAATATGTTGTCGATAAAACATTTTTTATATCATGTTTGATTTTCCTTAATTCTATTTGATTACATTGAATATCATTAATCCAATCTCTTTGAAGTTTTTCATATTCTCTTTCAATTTCTAAATACTTCTTTTCTACAAATAAATGATTGTAATTAATGATCAAATTAAAGAATAATATAAATACTATTATGGAAATAAGCGAAATCAATACCAGGGAGTTTCTAACTTCTCCATTCAACATTGAATAAGTAAGAATAATGCTCTCAATCACAAATAAGATAAAAAGAATTGTAACTGCATAAATTGTTCGATTTTGTTGCAAGGTTGATAAAATAGGTTTCTTTACCCGTGAGCGAATAAAAAATAATGGTAATGCTTGAATAATCTTATTTATGATACCAATTTCCAAATAAATAGAAGAATTATTCATAATTTCTTCTATTGGCATATTTATTAAGAGAACCAATGTATTTAATGTTATTATTTCAACCATTGCACTGTATACAAAATAAACAACAGCTATAACAAAGATTTTCTGATTCATTTCTTTTGTAACACAATAGGAAAAAAGTAAGCAAATAACTAAAGAAAAAATAAATGAAGTATAAATCAACATATTAATTTCATAGACAAATACAGTAATACTTACAAAAATCATTAGTGTTAAAGGATTTAGCTTAAATTCTCCACGATATTTATAAATACTTTTTAAGTAACAAAAAAGTGTAATATACTCAATCATAACTAGAAATATTAAATACAATAGCTTCATCGACTAATTCAGCTTTGATTCTTAAAGTAGAACTATTATCATTAGATTTGATGATTTGCCTTTAAAACTAGGTCTATTTAGTAAAATCAAAGGTTACCCCTTTCAAACAGGAACTTAAATTTTCTTTATTTGTACCATAATTTTATTTCAACTTCAATGAATATGGTATAAAATAACAAGTATAGTATTCATTCATGGAACGCTATATTAAGTAGTTTAACCCATGTGGCTCATACTATATCTATCATAAACAAGGAGAATACAATGAAAAAGAAATTGATTACACTTTTAAAATGTTGTTTAGTTGCATTCGTCGTAGCTGGATGTTCAACAAAACCTAAGGTTGAAACTTTAACTATTACAAATATTTCTACCCAAAAAGCTGATATGACAAATTATGATATTAAAGCAGACAGCAATAACTTCTATGATTTAACTTTTGAACAATTTGAAACTTTATTGAATGAAAAAGGAAGCGGTATTGTATATCTAGGATCACCTGGATGCCCTTATTGTTTAGCTGCTGCACCATTACTTAATGACTTAGTAAAAGATTATGGTACCTTCGCTTATTCATTATCATTTAATGATGATGCGCAAATTATAAAATTTGAAACAGATTATTTTGCTGATTTCTTATCCGAAGATGAGGCTGCAAATGGCTTACAAATTCCTCATGTAATTATTATTAAAGATGGTAAAATTCTTAGAAATCATCTAGGTACTGTACCTACTCATAATGCCCATGAAAGAGATATGAATGATGCAGAGAAAAAAGAGTTAACAGGTATTTATCAAGAAATGATTGATTTACTTAAATAGTTAAGCTAAAGAATGCTATAATATCTAGCATGAAAGTTGGATAACTAAATGTATTTTGATTATAGCGAAAAAGAAATGAATTACTTAATAAGTAAAGATAAAAAACTAGGTCAAGTGATTGAGCAACTTGGATTTATTCAACGTGCTGTTCATCCTGACCTTTTTTCATCCGTTATTCATCATATTGTTGGACAACAGATTTCTACAAAGGCACTTACTACCATTTGGCAAAGAATGAACGATACATTACTTGTAATAAATGTGGATACAATTTTGACACTTTCAATAGATCAACTTCAAGCCTTTGGCATCACTTTTCGTAAAGCCCATTATATTCATAATTTTGCTCAGATAATTAAGAACAAAGAATTGGATTTAAATGTTCTTACCACTTTATCTGATGATGAAGTAATCGAAGAACTTATTCAAGTAGAAGGTATTGGTGTTTGGACTGCCGAAATGATTTTATTATTTAGCTGTATGCGAAAAAATATATTTAGTTATCATGATCTTGCGATACATCGTGGTTTACAACTTGTTTATCACCATAAGAAAATCAATAAAAAAATGTTTGAAAAATACCGCAAACGCTTCAGTCCTTATTGTTCAGTTGCAAGTATATATTTATGGGCAGTTGCGGGAGGCGCATTAGAAAAGGAGCTAAAATGACATATACAACAACTTATCATTCACCACTTAGTATTATTA
>NZ_JAVXGL010000101.1:0-6001 GCF_036657415.1 Anaerorhabdus sp.
TCGGTATTTAATAAAATAGTCTTTTCTTTGTACATGGATAATTTCATGTGCTAAGACAATTTGTTTTTGTCTCTCATTTAATGTCGTAGGGATATAAATTCGTGGATTACATATTCCCATTACAAATGGCATGGCAATCGCATCCGATTCATAAATATTATCGACCACCTTGATTGCATAACGAGTTACTTTATAAACTTGGCGATAATTTCTTATAAAATACACAATTAAAAGAATGATTCCTAAAAGCCAAATCACTGTTAACACTTCTACAATTGATACTCCCATTACACTATTTGTTGATTGCACTGTTACAGATTGAAATACCTCTGATATACCCCTAGTATTACCTACAATTTCACTTGATATTGTTTCAGGAATAGACAGTACACTAACATTGCTTTCAAGAGTAATAGGAACAAGTAAACGAACTAAAACAAATGTCCATAGAAAATAACTAAATACTTTTGGAGCTTTCTTGAATAACATTCTCAATAGTAACACAACAACTATTACAACACTGGCATCTAATGACATAGAAACTACAGTATTGAAGAATGAAGTTACCCAAAGCATATAATCATCTCCTATTCTTTATAGTTATCTAATAATTCTTTTAATTCATCAATTTCCTTTTTCGATAATTTTTTGTCAGATAAAAATGCAGTTACGAATTTGGGAAGAGACCCTTCAAATGAAGTTTCCATAACGTCTTTACTTTCGATTCTTTGAATCGCTTCACGTTTAACTAGAGCAGTTACTGTTGCATCAATGTTTGTTACTACTCCTCTTTCTTGCAAACGTTTTAAAAACGTATACGTTGTTGATTTCTTCCATCCAAATTTTTCTGCACATAATGTTACAAGTTTGCCTGACGAAATTGGTTCATTATCCCAAATAAGTGACATAAACTTAATTTCTGTGCATGTAAGTTTCATAAAGCCTCCCAGTCTACACGTGTAGTCTAGTTACAGTTTACTTCTCCCTTTTCTTTTTGTCAACGTATTAAAAAGCTATTCCAATGGAATAGCTTGATTTTTACTTATATTATGAAATCTTCATTTTTAAAGTTTGCATAAAACCGACCTTTTCTTGCCGTAAACTTTAATACACAATAGTCTGGGTCTGTAACTCCCTCTGGATAATACATGGTATCTCCATCTCGCCAGATTCTCTCTTTATCTTCTTCATTTGTAAGAACTTCAACTGTTCCAACTAAATTTACACCTCTAAAGAATCTTTTATCCACAAAATATATACTTGCATTAGGATTTTTTATAAAGCATTTAACCTTATTCGAAGAAGTATTTGTTGTAAAGTAAAAGACTTTAATACCTTGTCTCTCTCTTGGAGGCAACATAGCTTTAGTAAGCGGAAATCCTTCTTCATCCACATAACTAATACAACTTAAAGTGGCTTTATCAATTAAATTTCCAATTGTTTGTTCAGGATTTCTCATCATTTTAATTTCCTCATTTCCATTTTTAATATTCCTTGTTTTTAGTGAATTACTCTTTGTTTATACGAATGAAAATTGAACATTTTTTACTAACAATACTATTTAGATTATAGTCTTGATTCATCAAAAATAAAACAATTTGATTAGCGAAAATTCTTAAATTTTCTACTCTCTGTATCTAATTTGTCACAAATTATTTGGTATTTTATCATATTACACTAATAATTCTTAAGTATTCATGATTGTTTTTTCATATACATTGTATACTATTGAGACTAAAATATAACTACTGCTTCAACCATGAAAGGAACATTTATGAAATTTTTACGTAATCTTGTAATATTCTTTTTCATCTTTTTAATAGGTGGATTGAGTATTTTATTTTATTCTTACAAAATTGAACCTACTTCACTTGTAGTTAACCATATTCATTTAGATATTCCTACACTTAATGAAAAGCTAGTTATTGTTCAGCTATCTGATATCGAAATTAGTAAAAACTATTTACCTATAAATTTACGAAAAGTCGTTGAAAAAATAAATAGCATTAATCCAGACATCATTGTATTCACTGGTGATTTATTTAGTAATTATGCTCAATATAAACCTACTACTGAGGTAATAAATTATTTAAGTCAACTGCATGCATCCATTGGAAAATACGCTATTTTCGGTAACAATGACCATGGTGGCGGCGCTATTCGTGCATATGAAAACATAATGAATGAGTCTGGATTCACTGTTTTGATGAATGAAAGTCAACGCATCGAATTGAACTCTAATGAAATAATGTATATTACTGGTTTAGATGATGATCTTTTAGGAAATCCGAGCATTGAAGATGCTTTTGATAAGCATATAAATCAATCTAACTTTAATTTATTGTTAATTCATGAACCGTATTTAATCGATAATCTATTAGAATATCCTTATGATTTAGCACTTAGTGGGCATACTCATGGTGGTCAAATTGATTTTCCATTCATTGATACTTCATTGTTGCTAAGTCCTAGTGAAAACAAATACTTAATGGGAACTTACAATTTTGATAACTTAAGACAAACAACACTTTATGTAAATAGCGGACTTGGAACATCACGTCTTCCTTTACGCTTTTTGGCACCTCCAGAAATTACTGTTTTTACACTTGATTAAAATCATAAAAAGCTAGATTGAAATTCAATCTAGCTTTTCTTAAATGGTGATGCTTATGCGCCTTTAACGAAAGCTCCTTCTTTCATGATAACTTCCATGTTTTCAACGGCAACTGCACGGATGTTTTCAAGTGGATTTCCTTTAATAACAAGTAAATCTGCGAATTTGCCTTCTTCAAGTGTACCTGTAATATCACCAACTTTTAACATGTCTGCACCATTTTTAGTTGCTGCAACAATAACATCCATTGGATCAATACCTGCTTTTTCATTGAATGAGTACATTTCACCAATCGCTGTAGTACCATATGGAGTTAAACTTGAACAGAATGAATCTGATCCAATTGTAAGTACGATACCTTTTTCTTTAGCACGACGTAAATTTGAATAAACACGATTTAATTCTTTTTCTGCTACTGTTTCACCTGGAAATTTGTCATGTACTTCTGGTACATATGGAGGTTGATATGTTTTAAACCATTCATTTAAGAATTGAATAGTTGGACAGAAGTAAATTCCTTTCTCTGCCATAATATCTAAACATTCATCATTTAATGTTTGTCCATGAATGATTAAATGAACACCAGCTTTACAAGAATCTAATGCTCCACCGTATCCTTCAGCATGACTCCACACTGGAATTCCTACCATGTTGCATTCATCTACAACTGCTTTGATTTCTTCAAATGTGTAATGTTGATCAAGTTTTTGATCCCAACGCCAGATTCCTCCACCTGTTGACCAAATCTTAATTGCATCTGGACTTTCTCTTAGTCTACGACGTACTGCTTTTCTAAGATCCCAAGGACCATCAACTCTTTCAGCCCAAGGATGTGATTCTGCATTATAACCAATAGGAAGTTTGTGTGAATCACCATGTCCACAAGTACGGCAGAAACCTAAACCAGTTCCAACAACACGAGGACCACTCATAACACCAGCTTCAATCATATTACGAATTTGAAGACCTGAACGTCCGATTTCACCAACTGTTGTCAAACCACTTTCTAAACATTCATGAGCTTGTTGAACAGCTACTACTGTTTTTTGAATAACATCTTCTAATACCCAATCACTATCATCATCAGTTAAGTTTCCTGAGAAGTGTAAGTGACTATCAATTAAACCTGGCATAATTGTTTTTCCAGTTATATCTTTTACTTCATATTCACTAGGAATATCTTTCATAGCACCAGCATAAACAATTTTCTTATCTTCTACTAATACTAATGCATCTTTAACTGCTGGTTTTCCTGTACCATCAATTAATAAACCATGAGCGAAAGCTACTTTTGACATATTATTGTCCTCCTTATTAAGCTTCTTCTACTTCTATTACTGTCTTTGATTTTCCTGAAACAAAATTAAATATTAGACCAACTACTAACCATCCAATGACAATAGACCATTCAACTGGTACTAATGCAGCTGGTGAGAAAGGAAGTACCATTAAAGCAATTATGCATAAGCAAGCAAGACATGCTAATGAAATTCCAAACTTACCACCAGGTACTGAATAAGGTCTTTTCAATTCTGGTTCTGAGAATCGCATTTTTAGACAAGCTGCTGAACACATAAAGCATGCGAAGATAAATGCAAGAGCACTTACATTCGTTAATGGAATCAACATATTACCACCCAAGAAAGGTCCAATAAGTGTTAATGCTGCCATTAAATAGTTTGCAGTCTTAGGATTACCATTTTCATCTAATTTTTCAAATGATGCAGGCAATTGTTTTTTACGACCCATTGCAAGTAAGATACGTGATGTAGCTCCAAAGAATGAATTCATTGGACCTAATGGACCAAGTATTGCAATGCACATCATTACAACAAAGAAAATTCCATTAATTGATTTTAATACTGCCAAAGCTGGAACAGATCCATCAGCACCTAATGACACAAAATCATTCCAAGGAACAATAGTTCCAAATGCATAGATACAACATGCATAGAATATTCCTGCCGCAAGCAACGCTAATGAGATAACTTGACCAAATTTTTTCCAATCTAATCCTTCAGCAGCTTCTTCTGCTTGTTGCGGAATAGTATCAAATCCCGCATAGAAGAACGGTGTCATTACTAATACCGGAATAATTCCCATAATTAAACTGTTACCATTTGATTCAGATACAATTGGTTGTAAATGGTGAGGCCCACCTGTAAATACTGAAACAACCATCGCTATTAACATCCCTGCTAATAACATCTTTGTTAAGAATCCTTGTAATTTTGCTGCTGAAGAAGCACCTTTGAAATTCAAACGAATTACATAAAATGCAAATGCAAGTGATATTAATAGTGGTGGCAAATAAACGGTATATCCCATAATTGTATACAATGGAATAATTTTAAGTTGTGGAATCAACATTCCAACTAGTTTTGATATTGCAATAGCTTCCCAAGGACATAATATTCCATTCCCTAATGATAGAAACCACCCTGTTACAAAAGATAATTTTTTTCCAAAAGTACGATCAACATATTCAACAATACCTCCAGAAATTGGAATTGCACTAGTCAATTCACCAAATACTGCTCCTACTGGTAATAAGAAAATAGCACCAAGTATAAATGCAATAATCGCTGCAACTGGACCTCCACCTTTGTCCATCCAGTCACCTACTTGTAGCACCCATCCAGTACCGATAATAGCACCGAAACCAATTGTGAAGAAATTCCAAATCGTTAGTGTTTTCTTCATCGATGTGTCATTTGTAGTCATTCTAATTCTCCCATTCTAGTCATTTATGCGCATAAATGTTTACCGGTTATCATTGTTTTATTCCTTTGTTAGATTGAATTCAAGCATAGTAAAAGAATTGGGGTTTTTGTTGTCATAATCGGGAATTTTTTTATAAGTAATTTTTTTATTTTGTTGTATGATATAAGGGAGGTTTTTATGATTAAAATAGCTGTCGTTGATGATAATCCATTTGATACTGAGTGGATTTTAAATTGTATAAAAAAGTGTGAGTGTTTTCCTGAACTTGAAATCACTTGTTTTAGTGATGGTCAAGATTTAATCAATACTTATAAAGACAATAAAAAATTTGACATTATCCTTTTAGATATGATGATGGAAAAAGTAAATGGTTTAGATACTGCCAAATTCGTAAGAACTTTAGATACCCATGTAGAAATACTTATCATCACTGCAACTCTAGAGTATGCCGTAGAAGGATATACAGTTAATGCTCGTCGTTACTATCAAAAACCATTGAAACAAGATGATTTCTTAAAAGAAATGAATACAATTATTTCAAATATCAAAAATAATGAAAGTCTTACTCTTACGATTCACAACGCTCAAGGAATTACACGTGTAAAGTTGAATGATATTTATTATATAGAATCACTAACACGTACAATTACAATACACACTGCA
>NZ_JAVXGL010000102.1:0-5843 GCF_036657415.1 Anaerorhabdus sp.
TTTAATCCTTGATGAAGCTACTTCATCTGTTGATACTCGTACTGAATTATTAATTCAAAAGGGTATGGAAAACTTAATGAAAGGCCGTACATCATTTGTTATTGCTCACCGTTTATCTACAATTCGTAATGCGGATTTAATCTTAGTTATGAAAGACGGCGACATTGTAGAAGTTGGTAAACATGAAGAACTACTTGAAAAAGGTGGCTTCTATGCACAACTTTACAATTCACAATTTGACGAAGGCGAAGAATAATAGCCATAAGAAAAGCAGTTCATATAATGTGAACTGCTCTTTTTTTATGCATTTTCATTTATTGTTTCTTCTTGTGGAACATCCTTTTTCAAAATACGAATCATGATAGCTGTGACTATTGCTCCTGCAAGAATCGCAATAACAAAGGTCGGCTTTTGTCCTACTACAGGCAATACAATGAATCCTCCATGTGGAACAGGACAAGTAACATTACCAAATGCCGCAATTAGTGCCCCTACTATATTTCCACAAATAGTTGCAGGATAGATAACTTTTGGATCTTTAATTGCATAAGGAATTGCTCCTTCTGTAATACCTAAACATCCCATAATACCTACTGCTGTTGCATTTTCTCGTTCTTCAGCAGTAAATTTCTTTTTCGCAATTACTGTTGCAAGAAAAATCCCAATAGGTGCTACCGCAACCAAGACACGGAAGATACCATTTGGCCCCATTACACCTTCATTGATTAAAGCCAACGTAAACATACTCACTGCTTTTGTAACTGGTCCACCAAAATCTATTTCAGCAAACACTCCCATGAATAATGCTAATCCGATAACACTTGTATCATTCAAATTAGACATGAAGTTTGTTAAAGCCATCATTAAATAACTAATTGGTGTTGCTACAATAAAGTAATATCCAAATCCTAAGATAAGAACGCTGAATACAGGTATAACTAGAATCGGCATGATTGCTCGAAGTGTTTTACCAACTTTCCAGCCCTTCATCCATTTTGCCATATAACCTGCTGCTAAACCTAAAACTAATGCTCCTAAAAATCCAGACTTACAATCCATACCATTGATTGAAATTGTTGAATTCGCAATATATCCAAGGATAAATCCTGGCGTTAATCCTGGTTTCCCTGCAACCGAATAAGCAATATAAGCAGAGAACACCGGAATCATTAATGTCATCCCTGCTTTACCTAATTGATTTAAGTAACTCATGATAGGACCGTTAGGTACAAGTCCTGTCGCTGTTTGTTCAGCACCCAATAAAGATATCGCAAGAATTACCCCACCTGCCACAACAATTGGCATCATGAAAGAAACACCGCTCAATAAGTGCTTTTGAATATCTTTTAATAGTTTTTTCATTATATTATTCCCCTTTTGCTAGTGCAACTGCGCGATTAACTAAATCTTCAACATGTGAAATTGCTTCATCAACATCGGTATGAATCGTTGGTTTATTCGCAAATCTTTCCTCACCTTCGATAACTACACTTACGGCTAGAATCACAACATCTGCTGACTCAACATCTTCATCTGTTAATTCATTTTCAATTCCAAGACCACCTTGAGTTTCAATTTTTACTTCATATCCTCTTTTTAAACATTCTTTCTCTAAACATTCTTGCGCCATATATGTATGTGCAATTCCTGTAGGACATGCTGTTATTCCTATGATTTTCATATTTTCTCTCCTTAAAATTTAATTATTTGAAATTACTTTTTCATTAATGTCATGAAGCATTTCATAGACCTCTTCTTTATTATTTGCTTTACGAAGATTTTCTCTAAAATCATCATTCATAAGTTTCTTACTTATTTCCGCAAGAAATCTGAGGTGAAGATTATTTTCATTTGCTTCTGGTACACCTATCATGAAAATTAAATCAACTTCATTTTCATTTCGATCATCCCATATAAATTCTTTCTTATTACGAAGAAAAACAACAAATGGATTACTTACACTTTTACTTCTTCCATGCGGAATCGCCACTTTAAATCCAACTGATGTCGGCATCATCTCTTCGCGCGCTATTACTTCCGCTTTATATATTTCCTTATCTTGTAAGTATCCTAACTCATTTGCTTTTTGAATCATCACCTCTAATGCTTGTTCGCGGTTTGTGATTTCCTCTTCTAGCAAAATTAAATCTTTATTTACCATTTTGTTCTCCTTCAAATATTATTTTTTCAAGTTCTTTTTTATTTTTCGCCAAGATAAGTTCTTCAACTTTATCTTTACTATGAATAAATGAAAAAGCTGTTTCCAAAATCTTTTTTGAATTCTTCATATCTTTTTCACTTAACGCAAACATGATTACTACATGTACTTTATACTTAGTCCATTTGACTGGTTCTATATTCACCCACATCGCTAATTGTGTTTTATTAACCAATGTCACGGCTCCATGCGGTATAGATCCTCCTGAAATGATATCAGTTCCACCTTTGACTTCTCTTTCAAAGACACTACACTCAAATTTTTCAGATACAATTCCATCTTTACTTAGGTTTGAACATATTTTTTTGATAATATCTTCTTTACTAATTTTCCCTTTATGATAAAAGATATTTGAAGATTGAAGATAATCTTTTAATATCGCTTTATCACATTTAGTATCTAGTCTAGGCATTACTAATTTACTGCGGTATACACGTTCAATATCAGCCAAATCATTTTCATTCATTATTGATGACACAACAATAACTGGAATAGTTATATTCTTAATTGGAATCGTCGACACAATGAAGTCTATACTTCCTAAATCAAATTTTTCTATTACATCCATCGATGCAACTTCAATGATATCTAATGGAGGCAATATTCTTCGAATTTGATTTGCAATCATGTTAGATGTAGTTATTCCATTAGGACATATTACAAGTATTCTCTTACTACTCTTTTTCTTTTCTAAAGCATTTTGAAAATGTAGCATTAAAAATCCTACTTCATCATCCGTTAAATTTATATTCATTTTCTCTTTTAAAGAACTCATACATAACCATGTTAAATCAAACATAATTCTATATTGTTTTTTAATCTCTTCTAACATTGGATTTGTAATATACATATTATTCTTTAAGCGATAAATCATTGGAACAATATGCATACTTAAATTTTGATAGAGCACATCATCATCTGATAAATAGACCCCTGCACATTGCTCCATACGGCGCACTATTTCTCTAATGATTTCTTCAAAATCTTTTCCATATTGTACTTTCGTTGCGCTGAATATTATTTTGTTGGCATTTAAATATGAGAGTAAAAACCGAATATCTTTCTCATAGTAATTTATATTCAGTGGGACTGTAATTAAATCCAATATATCTTTCGCAATCATGTAATACATTAATGACATGATTTGATCAGATTCAAATGCTTTGTATTCCGCATCATGATGAAACCCTAATTGCATTCTATAACACATAACCATAATTACATTAAATACATTAAGCAAATAATAGTCTGCTACATCATAGAGATTATAATCTTTAAATGAACGAATTGTTTTGTAACATATATCTACCACTTCTTTTGGATAATACTCTTTCATTACATCCAATATTTCTGGGTTATAGAATTGTATGATTCGTTGTTTAAAAATAAATTCATTAAAACGAATAAATGTTCTTTGCCACTCTTCTTCTTTTCCTTCGAATCTAGTTCCCTTTTCATCACTTACTAGTTTAACTGTTTTTCCATCAATTAAATTTTCTTTAACAAAAGTTATATCTGTTTGTATTGAACTTTCACTAACTTGATATTTTAGGGATAAAGATTCATATGTGATTATTTTTCCATTAAATAGTAAATCAACAATAATTTGATTTCTTCGATACTCTAAACTGTAACAATTAAAATCATCTTTTGCTAAGTTACAATTGTCAACGAGTCTAATACCTAAACCTGGTTTTTTATCAAACACATAACCTTTTTCTTCTAATACTTTAATATCATTAAATATTGTTCTCTTAGAAGCTTGCAAAATACTTGAGAGACTCTCAACGTTTTTATATGTATCGTTGTTTGCACAACATTCCAATAATTTTTTTTGACGTTGTAATGCTTTCAAGTAATTACCCTCCCTTAATCAATTGCTTTTTCAAATTCTTTAAGTTCTTCTATCAGTTTTTCTTTATTTTTTGACTTAATATTTTCTTTTGAAAATAATCCTCCAGCAGTACCTACATATTGATATCCTGAAGTTAATGCTTCCTTAACATTTGTTTTATTAATTCCACCTACTGCCATCAATTCATAATCACCCATAGGCTCTCTCACTTTTGCAGCATAGGACAGACTTAATTCATTTGCTGGAAATACTTTTACAATATTTGCACCATTATCAAATGAATTGCCAATCTCTGATGGAGTAAATGAACCTGGAATTGAAATCACATGTTTTTCCTTGCAATAATCCAGCATTTCTTTACTCATCGTTCTTGGAGATAAAACAAATTTGGCACCTGCATCAATTGCTTGTACAAGTTCATCATATGTTTGAACAGTACCTGCACCAATATTCAAATAATTACCAAATTCTTTCACAATATCTTTAATAATCGATATTGCATTGTCAGTGTTTAGAGTTATTTCCATATTCCGAATATATCGACTATTACATGTAATCAGCACTTCGGCAACACACCGTATTTCTTCATATGTATAACCCCTTAATATCATTGTTACTTTTGATAATTCCATAATCTTCCTCCTTACAATCACATTTTATGTAATTTACTTTAAAAGATGAATGCTAATTTATTGCAACATCAATGTTGCAAATACACTTCTCTTTGTATTTTTATCATGATGATTAATTACTCTTATCTATTTTACACACTCATTTAAATTTTAGATATATTAAATAAAGTTTTGTATTTTTATTTAACATCAATTTGCTTGATATCAATAAACTATTTCTATATTATTACACTGAATCATAGATAGGAGTACCCATGAAACCAATCCAATTTTTAAAAGATGTATTTATTTGTTCCCTTGGAGCATTCGGAGGTCCTGAGGCGCATTTTAGTGTGTTCTATACCCAACTCGTAAATAAAAAGAAGTATCTGTCGGAAGAGGAACTAATTGAACTCAATGCTCTTTGTTCAATACTACCTGGACCTACTAGCACACAAACAATTGCTGCAATTGGTTACAAAATCGGTGGTAAACTATTGGCATTTTTAACGCTCATTGTTTGGGCACTACCGATTATTACATTCATGACTTTACTTGCGATATTATTTCCGCTTTTAGTTGAAAATAATGTATCACTTGATTTTCTGAAATTTGTTGCGCCTTTGGCAATCGCTTTTGTTTTATTTGCTGCTTATAAAATTTCAAAGAAAGTAATCAAGGATCAAGTAACATTTCTTCTTGCACTAAGTACAGCTGTAATTACTTTTTTCTTTAAAGTCTCTTGGATATATCCAGTGTTACTACTCACAGGTGGTGCACTAGCAATCTTTGCCTATAAAGAAGAAAATATGTTCCAAAAAGTTAAACTCAATGTATCTTGGCGCTATCTAATTCTCTTCGTATTATTTGCCATTGGCTCTGCTTTTCTAGTCTTATTTACTCAATCTATTCTCGTTAATCTGTTCTATCAATTTTATCGTTTTGGTTATTTAGTTTTTGGTGGTGGACAAGTTGTTGTACCACTCATGTTAGAACAATTTGTTGATATCAATCACTACCTATCAGCTAATGAATTTTTAATTGGTTATGGTTTGATTCAAGGTTTACCTGGACCCATGTTTGCCTTTAGTTCTTTTGTTGGCGGTTTAGCCACACGAGATCTTGGTTTGTTCACACAAATTTTTGCAGGATTAATTAG
>NZ_JAVXGL010000103.1:0-5834 GCF_036657415.1 Anaerorhabdus sp.
ACCATTTTCTTTGTAGATGTTGACATAATTCCTCCTCCTTTCTTGTAAAAAACCGAAGATTTCTCTCCGGTTATTTATTCGTAAGACATAACCGTAAAGACATTATAGTTTTCTAATGCTTTGCGACCTTCTAATCCTAGTAGTTCAATAAGGAATGCACATCCTACAACTTCTCCACCCATTTGTTCAACAAGTCTAATTGTTGCTTCAACCGTTCCACCAGTCGCAAGTAAATCATCAACGATTAATACCTTTTGACCTTTTTGAATTGAATCTGCATGCATATGTAATTCATTTGAACCATATTCTAAATCATATTTGTAACTAATCGTTTCACGAGGGAGTTTTCCTGGCTTACGCACAGGAACAAATCCGATTTTCATATTTACAGCTACCGGACATCCAAAAATAAACCCTCTTGATTCAGGACCAACAATAACTTCAGCACCTACTTTTTCAGCAAATGCTTGTATTTGTTGAGTCGCTTCATAAAAAGCCGCACCATCATTCATTAATGGTGTAATATCACGAAACAATACTCCTTCAATTGGGAAATCTTGAATTTCCGCTATATATTTCTTTAAATCCATTGGTTGTAAGCCTCCTAATAACGGTATAATTATACACCATTAAACTTCTTTAATCTATGTTTTTAATGAGTATTGAACATTTTTTGCGCCCATTGAATTCATTAATACTTAATTCTCCAATAACCGTTTTAAGTTCATCAATTTCAGATACACCATCATAATCAAACCAGATTGAATCAATTTTATTATCAAATGTAATTTTTAAGAATTTTCCTTTAATCAATTGCTTGCTTTTTACTTTCAAACCTTCAATCACAAAACATACATCTTTGAATCCTTGTCCAAAAGGTGCAAGTTGTAGATATTCTTCAACTGACTCTAGTGTAATATCATCACTATGAATCAAACATACATCTTCTACTGGATCACGATTGATTTCTACCAAGCTGTATTTATTTTTAACTTTCTGTAAAAACAAATCAAAATTGTCTTTATCTATTGAACAGCCTATCGCATCGCGATGTCCACCAAAACTTTTAAACTCTTCAAAATCTTCTTGAAAGAAACTATATAAATCAAACCCTAGTGCGCTACGTCCACTACCTTTATACATTCCATCATTTTCTGTAAATATAAGCGTTGGTTTGTTATACTTACTCGCAATTTTGCCAGCCAACAAACCAACTAAGCCTTCGTGGAATCGTTCATCATGGAGAATGATAAAATCATCATTTAAATCCTTTTTTTCTGCTAAAACATTCATTTGTAATGTAATTTCTTTTCTTTGATTATTAATATGAATCATTTGATTCGCAAACTTTTGAATTTCTTGTGGATTATTTTGTAGAAAATATTTCACAACATTATTTGGATTCGCAATTTCTTGTAATCGTCCTACTGCATTTAGTTTAGGAACGATTTGAAAGGCCAAGTCTTTCTCAGTTACCGTTTTATGTGGAGCATCTAACAAAGCTGATAAATGTGGAACTTTGGACTCATTAATGCGTTTTAATCCTAATCGAACAATAATCCGATTTTCATTCCATAAACGCATAACATCCCCCAATGTTGCCACAGCTGCTAATGCGATATGTAAATCATTTTCACCCACTAATTCTTTAGCAACCTGAAGTGTAATTCCTGCACCTGATAAACCCTTAAACTGTGTATCAAGGTAATCCGGATGAAGAATAGCATAACTTTTAGGTAATTCCTCCAATTCATGATGATCCAAAATAATAACTTCAATTCCTAACTCACTTGCTACATCACATGCTTCATAAGCTTTAACACCATTATCAACAGTGATAATAAGTGTATATCCTTTTTCATATGCTTGTTTTACAACTTTTGTATTTAACCCATATCCATCTTTAAAACGATTTGGAATATAATACCCATTTTCTATACCTAATCGATTAAGGGTGTCTACCATAATTGTTGTAGCGCATAAACCATCCGCATCATAATCTCCACCTACAAATACTTTTTCATTATTTTTCTTTGCAAGTTGAATACGTTCAACAATCGTTTGAAGTATTGAAGATTTATTTTCGCTCAAATGCGTAGGTTGATAGAACAATTGTTCAATTTCATTTTCTGTACAATTACGAAAAGCCAACACTTTGCTAACTAAAGTGCTGGTCTTAACCTGTTCTGCATAACTTGTATAATCATTTTCTATTTTGTTATATCTCATTTTTCTTTACCAATTCTTGAAAAACATCACCACGTTCTTCAAAGTTTTTAAAATAACCATAACTTGCCGCAGCTGGTGATAATAAACATGTTTTACCTTTCGTTGTTACATTCTTTGCAATTTTCACTGCATCTTCTAAATTTTCTACAACAAAGGCAGATTTGTCCACTCTTTTGCACCATTCATCATAAATACGTTTACCCGAAGCATACATAAAAATAATATTTGAAACTTTACTTATTGCCAAGAAATCAATCAATGGATTATAGTCAATACCACGATCTAATCCTCCTACTAGCACTGTATCTACATCATTTAAAGATTCAATCGCTTGAATTGTAGATTGACATATTGTCGAGATAGAATCATCAACATAACGTACACCATCTATAATTCCAATGTTTTGTAAGCGATGTGGTAAAGTTTTAAATGTTGCGATTGCTTCTAAGAATGATTCATCCCTCACCCCAAAATAATGATGTGCAATTATATAGACAATTGCCATATTATAAAAATTATGATGTCCTAATAAACTAACTTTATTTTCATCCACAACTATTTTTGAAAATGGATTTATAAGTGTATTACCTTCAGCATAAATATCACCTCGATTATCCATTGAACATGTTAAACAATGAGGTGCTTTTTTTACTTGATCAAAGCATTGCAGATTGATAATTGCCACATCACCTTCACATTGATTGGTGAATATCTTTTCTTTAGCTGCAATATATTTTTCAAATGTACCATAATGATCTATATGTTCTTCATATAAATTCAACAAAACTGCAATATGTGGTGAAACTGTTACATATTCTAATTGATGACATGATACTTCAAAGACAATTTTAGAATCAACTTCAATTTCATCAATAATATCAAAGCAAGGCACCCCAATATTTCCAACCAAAAACACCGAGTTACAATTTTCTTTTAGTACATGATATAAAAGAGAACTTGTAGTACTCTTTCCCTTCGTACCAGTAATTCCAATAATTTGATTGCGATATTTTTCTAAAAATAACTGAGATTGACTACACAACTTATCAAATGGAAATAACTCATCCTCTATTACAATTCCAGGACTCTTCATAATTATGTCATAAGTATTGAAATCAACATTAGAAGTAAGCATAGTCTTAAAACCTTCTACTTGAAGTTCTTTGTCATCCGCAATTTCTATTATTGTATTATCTCCATGTTTTTTTAAAAAATTGAGTGTTGATTTACCTTCTAATCCAAATCCCCATATCAATACCTTTTTGTTAGAAAACTGTTTGCTTAATTCTTCTCTTCTCATAAGAAAGACTCCTCCAACTTAGCTTTGATATATAGAATGAATTCACTAGGAACATAATGTTCATTATTCCATTCATATTTAATTTCTCTTAAATCAATATCACGTTTAACTAATCCTAATGAATCATAATAACGATATAGCCAACTCAAGTCCTTACTCTCTGTTTCACGCTTTACAACTCCTAATGAAAGTGCAATTTGTACTTCTTCGCGAGTTCCAACACACTCAAATGGTTTGTTTTCACTTAAGCCACATAATTCTTCAAAAATAGAAAGCAATTCTTGTTTATCTAATAAATTTTCACCAAAAGTCGCAACACATTCTTCATCCTCTAAAAAAGCTGACATAAGAATATATACAAATAAACATTTAGCGCAGTTATTACACCAAACCTCTTTTTTGCTTCCAACATTGCAACTTTTAAATACGGAATGATATTCCTTTAGTGTGCTAAATATCTTAGCGATTTGTAATTCACTTAATGGTCTCAGCAAACTAAAATATTGTATGTCACATGTTAGATATTCTTCACAGTATTCATGAAAATCTTTTTCAAATTCAAAACTCTTTGAATACTGATGATTTATTGAAGCATTCGCAACTGTTGACTCATTTGCGCTTGATTCATTCGATAGGCAGATATACTTTTTTTGATTGAGTACAGCTGTCAAAACAGAAGAAAACGCAACCATTGCAGAGAATGGCGTATGACCATTTAAAAATCCACGTTTATTAAGTTCCAACATTCTTGAATCAAGTGTTCTTTCAACGTAAAGTAATTTATCCTTATAGCCAGCTGCCTCACTAGCATGAATTGCCGACATCACTGAATTTATAATAAATGTATTATTATCTCCTGCATCTTTTAAAATTTCCAAAGTCACAAAAGAATCTTTCCCCCCACCAACTGGAATAATTTGTCCGTGATTAGTTTGAAATAATTCTTCGCCACAAATTTCTTCACCTTCACAATTGATATTGATGAAATCTTCCATTTTAGGTTCAATATCATTCATATAAAAGAATTCTCCAAGACCATGAAAATATAATTTTTTCCACCATGCAACTTGAGCATTTGTTAATGCTCCACATTTAACAATCAATTGCGGTGAACAAGTACATTTCCAATAACTTGCAATTTCTACCATCCCTAATGAAAACACCATCTCTTTAACAACCTTCGAGTTACGATATTGCATAGTTCCACTCTTTGGCAGCGTATAGGTAGGATTGAATCTCTCCAGTCCTATCGTTTCAAAATCATATGTGATTTTAAAATCATGGTCTGTTTCTTCTATATCAAAACCATGATAAATAAATGTTGGATATTGTTCTCTCAGTTCAAAATAATTCATAAGCATTACTCCTCGCCTATAAGTATATCTCAAAATGGTGTTTTTTTGAAAATAAAGCGTTTAGAAAAATAAAAAAAAGCATAAATGACTTTAAAAGGTCATTTACACTTTCAATTTTTTATTTCAACTTTGCAGCATTTTCTCCCGCAACTAATCCAAAGTAAACACTACCTGAAATTGCGACACCACATCCTGGATATTCTGTTCCAAACAATCCAGGAAATGCTGTTTCTCCAGCAGCATATAGATTTGCGATTGGCTGATTATTGCTATCTAAAACTTGTGCATTCTCATCAATCACAATTCCTCCAAAGGTAACTGTTACTGCTGGCATTAATTTTAATGCATAATATTGATCTCCTTCAATTGGATATAAATAGTCAGCAGGCTTATTAAAATCTTCATCTTTTTTATTTGCCGCAAATCCATTGTATCGATCAATTGTTTCTTGAAGTGTTTTTGTGTCAACATTCATTAATTGTGCCAATTCTTCAATTGATGCAGCTTTCAATGTTTTATCCAATGTCATTGCATATTGAACTGTTGGCGTTGGATCATTTGCAGTTGCAATAT
Source organism: Anaerorhabdus sp. (assembly GCF_036657415.1). NCBI lineage: Bacteria > Bacillati > Bacillota > Erysipelotrichia > Erysipelotrichales > Erysipelotrichaceae > Anaerorhabdus > Anaerorhabdus sp. The sequence goes on from NZ_JAVXGL010000103.1 coordinate 5,458, forward strand.
ACCATCCACTTGTATTTCCTGCTTTTGCTAAAGCATCTCCTACATGATATTGATAACTATATTCATTGGCAACACGTTTTCCTTCCATTGAAACAATTAATCCAGCTTCTTCATTAATACCTGTTCCTGAGTTGAAGTCTAAGAAAACAGTTTGTACAGCTGGATAGTCTTCAATTTGTCCACCTATTTTCTCAACCATTTTTATTCCATCACCAACATTTCCTGCCGGAACAGAAGTCGCATAGAATGGAAATTCTTCACCATAAGATCGTACCATTTCTTTATTTTGTGCATAACCACCTGTTGCAATAATTACTGCTTTGGCATTAACTGTTACTTTCGACCCATCCGGTTTAACACCTACAACACCAACAGCC
>NZ_JAVXGL010000104.1:0-5437 GCF_036657415.1 Anaerorhabdus sp.
AAGCTTAGAAGACCTTCAATCAGGAGCTAGAATAAGTATTGATGAAAGAAAAGATTATTTATTTTTTTACATGTTTTCTTACCTATTTAGTGGTATTTATTGTTGAATTTATGACACTTTCGTTTATATTCACAATCTTTCAAGTAAAGGGATTTTTCTTACCATTTGTCTATGTCGCATTACTAATTATTGTTAATCCACTGATTACTTGGGTTCTAGCAAACACATTTTATACCAAAATTCAAAAAGGGAATAGTTCTGAAAAATAGGACTATTTTTTCTTTTTTGACGGGTTGTTACATGGTATAATAACACGGAGGAGTTGGTATTGTGCGTGTACTTATAGCAACAGGTGGTACAGGAGGACATATTTATCCTGCATTGTCTTTAGCAAAAGCTTTAAAAGAAGAAAACTCAGCTAATGAATTCTACTTTATCGGCTCTAAAAACCGAATGGAAGCTACAGAAATTCCTCAAGCAGGATATGCTTATCAAGGAATTGATGTTATTGGAATGAATGGCTCAATTTTTTCCAAATTAAAATCTCTATGGCTATTAAAGAAAGCTGAAAAAGAATGTAAGGAAATAATTAAAAAATTTAATCCAGATATTGTTATTGGCTTTGGAAATTATATTAGTGTCCCGGTATTGTTGGCGGCACATGCTTTACATATTCCTACAATGATTCATGAGCAAAATTCATATGCTGGTAAAGCAAATAAAATGCTTGCGAATGTAGCAGATGCAATTGTGGGCTGTTATGAAGAAAATATGGAACAGTTCCCTAAAAATAAAACAAGAATTCTAGGAAATCCTCGTGCTTCAGAAGCGGCGAAGATTACAGTGAATAATCAAATAATGAAAGATTTGGGATTTGATCCAGAGAAACCTTTTGTAGTGCTTGTAATGGGTTCATTGGGTTCAGAAACAGTGAATAATGTTTTAAAACAAGCAAGTAAGAAGATGAATCAAAAGGCATATCAAGTACTTATTGTTACTGGTAGAAAATGTTATGACGATTTTATTCAAGACGCAACTGAAAGCGAAAATGTAAAAATCGTTTCATATATTGATGGATTGGCCACAATGGCTTTAGCTGACTTAGTTGTTGTTCGAGGTGGTGCAACAACATCAGCAGAAATTACAGCATTAGGAATTCCATCAATTATTATTCCAAGTCCATACGTACCAAACAATCATCAAGTAAAGAATGCATTATCATTACAAAATAAACAAGCAGCTATAATGTTGGAGGAAAAAGATTGTACTGCAGATGCGCTTGTCGATAAAATTGATTTTATTTTGTCGAATAGTGAACTACGTGAAGAAATGAAAAAACAAGCAAAAATGATGGGGCGACCTCATGCGAGTCAAGACATTATTCAATGGATAAATGATTTAGTAGGTGGTAACAATGGATAAATTATATGAAGAATTAATTAAATATTGTGAAGTGGAATGTGATATTCCCTTTTCAAAGATGACAACACTCCATCTTGGCGGTATTGTCAAATATGTTGTATATCCACGTAATATTATTGAACTTGGAGAAACAATGAAAACAATAAAAGAATTTAATGTACCTTATAAAGTATTAGGTAAAGGTAGTAATATTCTATGTTCAGATGCAAAGTATGATGGCGTGGTCATTCGTTTAGATCGTACTTTTGATGATTTATATTTTGATGATGATTTGTGTACGGTGCAAGCTGGACTATCAATTATAACAGTTGCATATGAAGCAATGAAACATGGATTAACAGGCTTAGAATTTGCGAGTGGTATACCAGGTTCAGTAGGTGGAGTTACCTATATGAATGCAGGTGCTTACAAAAGCAACATGGCGAATGTAATTGAGGAAGTTCTTATCTATCGCAATGATGTTTTTGAATGGTTACGTAATGAAGAATGTGGTTTTAGTTATCGCCATTCAATTTTTCATGAACATCCTGATTGGATTATCATTGCAGCAAAGATACGTCTTCAAAAAGGAAATGAAACAGAAATTCGTGAGTTAATGGATAATCGTCGAGAACGTCGTTTACAAACCCAACCATTAGAATATCCTAGTGCGGGAAGTATCTTTAAAAATCCAGAAGATAAATTTGCTTGGCAAATTATTGAAGAATTGGGTTACCGTGGTAAATGGAATGGTGGAGCATTTGTGAGTGATAAACATGCCAATTTTATCGTGAATGCTAAAAACGCTTCAGCAACAGAGTTTTATGAATTAGTATGTGCAATTCAAAAAGAAGCAAAAGAAAAATTAAATCGTGAATTAGTGATGGAAGTGGAGAAATTTAATTGGGATTAAAAAAGAAACAAAAAAATGTACAAGTCAAAGAACAAAAAAGTGCAGTAGATGAAGTCTTTGATCGAAGAAAGAGGATAAAGGCTGATTTTAGTTTTAGAAAAGCGAAGCCTCTTCTTTTCATTGCGGCTGTGATTGTAGGACTTATTACAGTGGCACTTGTTTACTATTATTCACCAACATCAAAAATAAAGGCGATATCAGTTAAAGGAGATTACTATTTAGAAACAGACTATATTAAAGAATTATCAGGATTAACATTAGAAAATCGTTATTATCTTACATTTGATTATTTCATTGAAAAAGAGATTGAAAAATGTGAGATGGTAAAAAATGCAACTGTAAAACATAAGGAACAAGGAGTAATTGAAATTGTCATTGAAGAAGAGGAACCTTTTGGCTATCGTTATGGTGAAAAAGGGGAATTACTTTTAAAAAGTGGTAAAGCAATTGAATTGAAGAGTGAATTTTTGGATATTATTGCAGATGTACCTTATGTAGAAGGATTCGATACAGATGAATTGCTTGTAAGACTTGCGAAAGGATTTCAAAATGTTAATCGTGATATGATTGAAATTATGTCTGAGATAACACGCTATCCAATGTCTTATGATGAAAATACAATTCAAATATTTATGCATGATGGAAATTACTTTTTCGCAAGTTTTTATTCGTTAGAAACAATTAATGTATATCAACAAATCGCATCTGATTTAACAGAAAAAGGTGTATGTATTTATTCTGATGATGGATTGACAGTAGCCTATACTTCAACTTGTCCATGGAATCAAATTGTCGAGGAAAAAGAATATTGGGTAGATGAATTGGGGAATATCGTTATCAATCAATATGGTGATCCCGTAGAAAAGAAATATTATACAGATGGTAAAGGAAATTATGTTCTAGATAAAGAAGGAAATAAAATCTTAATTCCAATCGATGGTAAAGATAACTATGAAGAAGCTGTTAATCAAAATAAACAAGAATAGAAAGAGGATGATATATGTTTAACTTAGTTTGGAAAGTGCGACCAGAAGTAAAAGAAGATCAACAATTTCAACAAGGATTAAAAATTATTAAAAATATTCAGATTGCTTTATTTGGTTTGATGATTGTTTTCTATGGTATCTTTATTTTAGTAGCTGGAGCTCCCATTGATTTTAAATTGTTGTATTCTGTATTTCTGCGATTTGCGACAATTAGTATTATTGGTGTAGGTATAAAATCTATAATGATTCTTTTTCTAGTATTAAGTTCATTTGGATTGTTAACTTCAAGTTTTCTTTTTATCACTTTCTTTAATCAACTAACACCCTTAGGTGTTGTTGTATCAGGACTTGAAGTGCTTTTGATTTTGGCTAGTGTAAGTGCAATAGTATTTGTATTCACTCAAACGGATACAAAATACGTTATAGCGGTAACAAAAGATGCATACAAAGAAACACAAAAAAGAGAAAAACCACAAGAAAATAATGTTGATGAGACGAATCATGATAATTAAAGTAATATAAAAAGAGTAAAAAAAATAAACTTAATTATGGAAAATCGTCAAAATAATGCGTAAAATTTATGTAAATTTGTGAAAAACTGGCGAAAACATGCATTTATAAGACAACAAAATTTGATAATCATATACTTTTTGGTATAATATTTAAAGGCTAGGAGGAGAAACTATGTCTATTGAAAAAGTGACTAATCTCGGAAATATTAATGTATCGGAAGAAGCAATTGCATCCCTCACTGGTGGGGTTGTAACTGAGTGCTATGGAGTCGTTGGAATGGCATCAAAAAAATTTTTAAGAGATGGTTGGGCTGAATTGTTAAAAATTGAAAACTTTTCTAAGGGAATCGTTGTTCGTAAGACGGACAAAGGATTAGAATTAGATGTATATGTAATCTTAGGGTATGGAATAAAAATTTCAGAAATCGTAACTGAAGTTCAAAAGAAAGTAAAATATGTTCTTGAAAAAACATTGCAACTCGAGTTAAGTGCAGTTAATGTTTATGTTCAAGGGGTACGAGTAATAGGCTAGTGGGGGCAAGCATGAATACAATTAATGGAAAAACATTAAAGGACATGCTTCAAAGTGGAGCCTGTAACTTAAATAATCATCACACAGAAATAGATGCATTGAATGTATTCCCAGTACCAGATGGTGATACAGGAACAAATATGTCAATGACATTTACAAATGGTGTAAAAGAAGTAATGCAATCAAATCATGAAGAATTGAGTGCAGTTGCAAAAACATTATCAAAAGGTTTATTGATGGGAGCACGTGGTAATTCAGGTGTTATTTTATCGCAAATTTTTAGAGGATTTTATCAAGGTGTTGATACAAAAGAAGAAGTAAATGCTAGCGAATTAGCTGAAGCATTTATGAATGGTAGTCGTGTTGCTTACAAAGCAGTAATGCGACCTGTAGAAGGAACTATTCTTACGGTAATTCGTGAAAGTAGTGAAATGGCTCAAATCTATGTAAGCGAACATGAGACATGTACACCACTTGAATATATGGGAGTGTTATGTGAAGAGGCTAGGAAATCTTTAGATACGACACCTGAATTATTACCTGTACTTAAAGAAGTAGGGGTAGTTGATAGTGGTGGAGCTGGATTGCTTCTTGTACTAGAAGGATTCAAAGCAGCATTAGAAGGTAATCCAATTGAAGCTAGTGAAGAAATAACCACTACACAAAGTGCTGCATTGGATCTTGAAAATGAAGGATTTGGATATTGTACAGAATTTATCGTTCGTTTAAATAATGAAAGTTTGAAAACATTTAAAGAAGAAAAACTAAGAAATTCATTAGCTCAATTAGGTGAATCAATTGTTGTTGTACAAGATGAAGAAATTGTAAAAGTTCATGTTCATACATTAACACCAGGAGATGCACTAAATTTAGCGCAACGTTATGGTGAGTTTGTTAAATTGAAAATCGAAAATATGCAAGAGCAACACAACGCAATTACTCAAGAAGCAAGTAAAACAGAATCACCAGCAAAAAAGAGTGAACCTAAGAAGTATGCAATCATATCAGTAGCTGCTGGCGATGGATTAAAAGCTTTATTTGAAGAATACCGTGTTGATAAAGTGATTTCTGGTGGTCAAACAATGAACCCATC
>NZ_JAVXGL010000105.1:0-5432 GCF_036657415.1 Anaerorhabdus sp.
GAAACGTTGGGCAAATGCTACAGCATGGTCGTTAGAAGATGATAGTGTTGTAGATATCTATGATGTTAAATATGATTTTGATGATGAAGATATTGCGGTTGGGGAATACAAAATAACATTTGCAACTAAGGGAAGAGAATTTAAAATTCATACAACAGACTATAAAGAAGAGGGCATGAAGGTAGGCTTAGATTTTGAACCAGAAGATATTCATGTCATGAGTAAAACAGGTACCTATTAATGAAAAGCTTTTCTAGGCTAGTCTACCCTTATATGATTTGGGCAGCAATATTTATTGTTGTTCCAATGTTATTGATTGTATTATATGCATTCACAAAAGAAGGAAATGGTGTATTAACATTACAATTTACTTTATCAAACTTTGCTCGCTTCTTTAGTGATAGTATATTCCCTAATGTATTATGGCGCTCATTAAAATTAGCGGTTATTACAACAATTATTTGTATTTTGCTCGGATATCCAGCTGCATACTTTATGTCTAAGTTGAATTCTAACAAAAGAACAATGATGGTATTATTAATTACACTTCCAATGTGGATAAATATGCTTGTGCGTACATATGCATGGCGCGGTATTTTATTAGATTTTCCTATATCAGGAGAAATGAAAGTATATATTGGTATGGTATATAACTTTATACCATTTATGATACTTCAAATTTATACTTCATTATTAAAAATGGATCCAAGTCTTATTGCAGCAGCCCAAGACTTAGGTGCAAACCGATTTGAAACATTTAAACGTGTTGTACTTCCATTATCAATTCCTGGAGTTATTTCAGGAATTACATTAGTATTTTTACCAGCGGTATCAAGTTTCTTTATTCCAAAATTGTTGGGTGGAGGAGACTTTGTATTAGTTGGTAACTTGATTGAGAATTATTTTGTTTCAACAGGTGATTGGAACTTTGGTTCAGCAATTTCACTTATCATGGCAATTATCATCTTGATTTCAATGTTTATCACAAAGAAATTAGATTATGAAAGTGCAGAGGTGGGTGACTAATGAAAAAAATTAAAAACTTACCACAAAATTTATATTTGATTTTGATGTTAGCATTCTTCTATCTACCAATATTGTACGTAGTTATCTTCTCATTCAACGAATCTAAAAGTTTGACGAATTTTACTGGATTCTCACTACAATGGTATGAAAAGATGTTTGCGAATCGCACGATGATGGAAGCAATTTGGTATACCGTGATTATCGCTGTTCTTGCGACAATCATCTCAACAATTGTTGGGACAATAACAGCAATTGGATTAAGTAAATCACGTAAGATTTTAAAAGAAACAGTAATGCAAGTAAATAACTTACCAATGTTAAATCCAGAAATTGTAACAGCAATTGGATTGATGTTATTCTTTACTTCACTACAAATTAAAACCGGATTTACAACACTCTTAATTGCGCATGTCGCCTTTTGTATTCCGTATGTAATATTAAGTATTATGCCTAAATTAAGGCAGTTAGATAATAACTTGGCTGAGGCTGCATTGGATTTAGGATGTACACCTTGGCAAGCATTAATCAAAGTTATTATTCCACAAATTACTCCAGGTATTGTTTCGGGTGCATTGATTGCATTTACAATGTCATTTGATGATTTCATCATTTCATTCTTTACGACAGGTCCTGGTGTCAATAATATATCAATATATGTTTACACAATGTATAAACGAATTAATCCAAGTATTAATGCATTATCTTCAATTATCGTATTTGTAATTACGATTGTACTAATTGGTGTTAATGTTGTACCGATGATTAGAGATAGAAAGAAAAAGGAGAAAATTAATGAAGAAGATTTTAGTAACTCTATTATGTAGCATCTTGGCATTATCACTTACAGGATGTGGTTCTAAAAAAAGTGATGTTGATCCAATAGCACAATATGGTTGTGATGTATTAAATGTATATAACTGGGGAGAATATGTTGGTGAAAGTGTAATTTCAGATTTCGAAAATGCATACAATGTAAAAGTAAACTATTCTTTGTTTGATTCAAATGAAGTTATGTATACAAAATTACTTGGTGGTAGCCAATATGATGTATTAGTTCCTTCTGACTATATGATTGAAAGATTAATTGACGAAAAATTACTTCAACCAATTGATTGGAATAAAATCACAAATAAAGGGAATTTATATGATGGTGTTATGGCAACAGCATATGATCCAGATAATACATATTCAGTTCCTTACTTTTGGGGAAGTGTAGGCATTGTTTACAATAAAAATAATGTAGATCCTCAAGATGTTGAAAAAGAAGGATTCAATGTGTTAAAAAATAGTAAATATGCAAATCGTGTTTATATGTATGATTCTGAAAGAGATAGTTTCATGATTGCATTAAAAGCTTTAGGCTATTCAATGAATACTGAAAATCTTGATGAAATTAATGAAGCTTATGAATGGTTACTAGAACTTGATAGAAATGTTAATCCTGCTTATGTAACAGATGAAGTTATTGATAGTATGGTTAATGGCGAAAAAGATTTAGCGGTTGTTTATAGTGGCGATGCTGCTTATATTCTTTCTGAAAATGATGAGATGGATTACTATATGCCAGAGTCAGGAACAAACGTTTGGGTAGATGCAATGGTTATTCCTGCGAATGCAAAATGTCCAGCATTAGCACATGAGTTTATTAATTTCATATTGACTGATGATGCGTCATATGATAATTCTGCAACAGTTGGATATGCAAGTTCAAATAAAAATGTTTTGGATGAAATGATTGCGGCTGGTGGCGAATTTGAAGGTAATGTTGCATATTTACCACGTACAGATAATCCAAATGATGAATACTTCCATCATAATGAAGCAATGAAGAAAATACTTTCAGATTTGTGGATTAAAGTTAAAAATCAATAAGATGTAGCGAGTTTAAATAGCTCGCTTTTTCTTTGTGAAAAAAGTTCAATTTGGTGTTGCTTTTTCATAGTCACTACTATATAATAATAAAGCACGGAAAAGAAACTGGTTCCTTAGCCAAGCTGGTAAGGCAATAGACTGCAACTCTGTGATCGCCGGTTCGAGTCCGGCAGGAACCTCCAAATATGACTCGGGGATATGGCGGAATAGGCAGACGCATCGGACTTAAAATCCGGTGATGGCAACATCGTATGGGTTCAAGTCCCATTATCCCCACCATCGTTAATTAAAAAGCGATATATCTTTATAGATATGTCGTTTTTTTATTCTATTTTGGCGAATTTTGTAAACAAGATAATTGAATCCTATTAAAATCATCTCAACTGATACTTTGGTAAGTTTACTAGAAATTGACATTTTAATGCATCACAAATAAAAAAATCCCGCTTTTCATATACAAATGTTTTTTCTGATTTCATTTGTTTACTTTAGCGGGATTAAAATAAATTGGTCACTTGAGTATAATCGATTATTTTATGTTCGTTTCATTTCCATCTAAATAAGTTTTAATTACTTTGATGTCACCAATTTTTAATGGATCTACTTTATATGGGTTTTCTTGAATCACTGTGAAGTCTGCAAACTTTCCAATCTCGATGCTTCCGATTTCTTTTTCACGATTTAATTGGAATGCAGCATTAATTGTGATGCCTTTTAAAGCTTCATGTACAGGTATTGTATATTCTTGCCCGAATACCTTACCAGCGCGACTTCTTCGTGTAGATGCAGTACATACTAAGCGAAGAGGGTTAGCGGAATACATCGGATCATCCGTATGCAAAGAGAAATTTACTCCATTAGCCAATGCCCAGCGACAGTTAACTGCAATTTTAGTTCTATCTTCACCAACAACTAAATCATTTAAGGCTTCGCCATAATAATACAAATGATTGACATGATAGCTTAATTGAATTCCTAATTTAGCGCATCGTTTAGTATCTTCTTCACTTAAAAATGCACAGTGTTCTAAACGATGACGATGGTCAGCTCTTGGAAATTCATTTAGAACACGCTCAAAGATATCTACGATTACCTTGCCGGCATAATCGCCTTGCGAGTGCACAGAAATTTGGATTCCTTTATTATGATATTCTTTTATAAGTTCATACATTTTTTCTTGTTCAAATAGAAATTCACCATTTTGATTTTTAGGTACATATAAACGGTCTTGCATGATTTCGTTTTCCAAATAATTATCAAACATTTTCATGTTTCCAGTATATGGAGATCCATCAAACCAAAATTTGATACCGGTAAATTTTGATTTAGGGTGATTTGGGATGAGACGGTCTAGGCTTTCAGCACCTGATAAGAAATTAGGATAAGTGATTGCATAGTCGTGTCGAATTGGACAGTCATCTTTATTTATAATGTCACATACAAACTGATTGTGATTTTCGATAAGTGGCATCATTCCTGCAGTCCAGCAGGTTGTTATACCAACTGCTGCAAGTTGCTTTGCTTTATTTAGGAAATAAGTATCCATAGGTTCATTTATACTTTGCATCCATTTACTGAGAAACATTAGTGCGAAGGTTTGTTCAGTTAAGACTCCAGTTGGTTCACCATTTTCATCTTTGAAACAGTGACCATCTCTTGTGTCTTTCGTATCTTTACTAAATTTTAATTCACTTAAAGCCAAAGAGTTGGCGTAAGTTGTGTGCATCGATTGGATGATGATAAATAGAGGGTGGTCTTTAGTTAATTGATCTAAATATTTACGATCCATTTTTGGAAGATCACGATTAATTAAATAATCTAGACCGAAGAAAAAAATCCATTCTCCCTTTGGTGTTTCTGCGATAACACGTTTTATTTCATTTAAAACATCTTCAGTTTTTGCGTATTTGATGCCGCCAATGTAATTTGCTCGATCAATAATTGCAGCTAAGTCTAAATGTATATGGGGTTCAATAAAGCCTGGAAACATAACGTTTCCTTCTAAATCAATCATTTCAGTTTGGTCATTCTTCAATTTGTTTACTTCTTCAAATGTTCCTAATTGTGCAATTTTTCCTTCTTTTACATAGACTGCTTCTACTTCTTTGTTCTTTTCATCCATTGTAATGATTGTTCCATTATAAAATATTTTTTCCATATTTTCTCCCTTCAAATAATTTGTGTAATGAATAAGTACAATCAATGTATTTACATCTTATTTCTTTGTTTTTTTTGACATTTATACAATTATAATACCTTGCATTCTCCTTATTTAAATAATAGCATAAAACTAAAAAAGCGAGTAATTTACCTCTTTCAATTGATTGTTCAAAAAATGCTAGGTAATTAATTATGATATTTTTTGTTGGAAATTAGTATTAAATTTCAATTTTTTCTGATTTTTATATAATTAAAAGCAATGTAAACGTTGATAAAAGTAGAATGATTTGTTGGAGCGAGTGCAATAATGCATAGAATAATGAATGCTTAGATTGTGAATGGTTAATAGTCATTTTTTGGAAAAAGTAGATAAT
>NZ_JAVXGL010000106.1:0-5397 GCF_036657415.1 Anaerorhabdus sp.
AGGGAAGTTATGATAAAGAAATAATTGAATTTTTAAAGACACTTAAAAATAAAAAGATATTTCTTTTTGGAACTGCTGGATTTCAAAGTAGTAAACCCTACTATGACCGCATTTTAAACAATGTTAAGCAAGCAATTGATGATTCAAATACAATTATTGACGAATATATGTGCCAAGGGAAAATGCCAATCGCAGTGAAACAAAAATATGAAGCGATGGACTTAACAACAGCGAAGTTTGATGTTGCAGGTTTTATTGATAATTTCAATCAAGCACTAACACATCCAGATCATAAAGATTTATCACAACTTGAAACAATGATTAATAATATGAAGGAGAATCAAGAATGAAAAGAAAATACCTAGGCTTTGTTCTAATACTTTGTTTATCACTTGTTGGGTGTACTTCATCAAATAAAAAGTTTGAAAGAGGGACATTAAACAATGGCATTTATAATAATGAATCCTTTAACCTAGAATTTGTTTATCCAGATAATCTTCAACAAACAGGTAAAGAATCAATTGCATATCTTTATGGTTGCCAACCAATCGCCAATGAAGATTGGACAATGACCTTTGAAAAATGCAAAGCTGAAAAGAATACAAACTATTATTGGGATGTAGCTTTAGAAAGCAAAGATGGTACAGAGTTCACAGGAATATTGATTGAAGATATCTCGGTAAGAGATAAAAAACCTGCACTTGAAACGCTTATTGATGAACAAATGAATGCCGCAAAAAAATGGGCGGGGGAAGAAGTTTTTATCACTGAACCATATGAAATGAATATTCAAGGACAAACTTTTAAGGCGTTCACATATATTGCGACATCACCCTCTAATCCAGAAGAAGATTATTTTGGAATGACCGCTATTCGTATTGAAGGAGATTATGCAATCATGATTTCTGTAACGGTGAATTCAACAGATAAAAAAGCATTTAATGATGTAATGAAGATCTATACAGCTGAATAAGTTATTTTTGATTTGCTCATTTCATTACTTATCGTATTATATGAATAAGAATCAATTGTACAGTCTTTATATCAAATGATAAAATCATGTAATTCAATTACAAAAAAGCGATGTTAGACTTTAAAGAATACTTAATAAAAAAACGATACTCATTTAAGGGTATCGTTTTTATGCGTAAATAAATTTATTGATTCTATGCTTAAACATATTTCATCATTGAATGTCATTTTTACAATCCAAGGCATAACATCAACAATATTCCAAAAATCATCGAATTGGAATGTGGGTTGATAATAATTAATGATTGTAGATAATGCTGTTCCATGAGTGCCTATCACAAAAGTTTTATCTTTGTAATCAATAAGTAATTTTTGTAATGCATGAATATTACGTTTTTGAACTTCACATAAAGGCTCACCATCGTTTAATTTGTAAGTAAAATTAGACCATTGTTTTCTTGCAAATTCTTCAAAGTTTTCAATCCATCCAGAATCGACTTTTCTTTCTCTGAAATCTTCGATGCATTGAATATCTAAGTTAGATTTATTTGCGAAATCTTGAATTGTTAAAACAGAACGGTGATAAGGACTAGAAAATAGAAAGTCGATGTCTTTGTCCTGTAAGTATTCAGTGACAAGTTTACAATCTTGCAATCCTTTTTCAGTTAAACCTCTTGTCCTTTCATCACGATTTGTATGATCTGATGTTGCATGCCTTACGAAGTAAATCGTTGTAACCATTATTTTTTATCCTGTTCGATTAAATCTTTTAATGCTTCAATTGCTACTTTAATTGCGATATCTGTATCATGACATTGCGGATTATCTAATCCTTGTTTTTCTCTTTCTTGATTTGCAACAACTAAGAAACAAGAACCACAACGTACATGTAGATAACTTGCAACAATGAAGAGTGCAGCTGATTCCATTTCAGATGCTTTACATCCTAATTTACACCATGCATCCCATTTGCGTTGAAGTTCTACTGAGTTTGGTAATGTATCAGGACGATGTTGCCCATAAAATGCATCTTTACATTGTACAACACCAGCATGATATGTTTGATCCAATTTTTTTGCTGCATCAACAAGAGCATTTGTGATTTGTAGGTCTGCAACTGCTGGAAATTCGATAGGTGCATATTCTTTTGATGTACCTTCAAAACGAATGGCCGCTTGTGCGATCACAACGTCACTACCCTTAACATTTATATCCATACCACCACATGTTCCGATACGAATGAATGTATCTGCACCACATGTAACTAATTCTTCCATTGCGATAGATGCTGATGGTCCGCCAATACCAGTAGATGTTACAGAAACTTTTTCTCCATTTAATGTACCAGTATAAGTAACATATTCTCTAGAATCAGCTACTAAAACTGGATTTTCAAAATAAGCCGCAATCTTTTCACAGCGTTTAGGATCTCCTGGTAATAAGACATAACGTCCTACTTCACCTTTCGCAACACCGATATGGTATTGTTTACCAGTTCCTTCTGCATAATCAATCATTTGGTTTACCTCCGTTTTCCGTAACTTTATTATAGACAATTCAACATTAAAAAGAAACTACTACAAAGTTAATTTGGTATATTTTAAATATAATTGTTCTATGATTTTTAAGACATAAGGATGTGAACTAATAAGTTGTGGAATAGCATAAGAAAAAGATGACCTATCCTACAAGATAAGTCATCTCAATTGATTTTTAGTTAATATTTAACTGTAGCAGGATTTAATTCATTATCAATGGCAAAACCTGCAATCTTCCATGCTCCATTTACCTTCAAGAATGAAATTTGATAACCAATATGATATTCCTTAGATGTACTACCAGAAGCAATTAAGTAATCAAAGATAACATTACCAATCATTGAATTTTCATCTTGTTGAACAATTGTTAGCACATCCTCATTTGAAAATTGTGAAACGTTGTGTGCAGCATACCATTGATTATCCATTGTTTTAACACGATCATAGAAATCACTGTTTGTAATTGTGATAGCGGAGATTGCACCCAAAGTACCATCTTTAGTAGGGTAACGAGCAACTGTTTTGGCAGCACTAAGAATTGTATTTTCTAAGTCAGAATTGATAGTACCTTTTCCAACATAGTAAGTATTACTCAATACATCTTTAATCATTGTATAGCCTGTACCATCAACAGTAATTTGAGGTTCGGAAATTAAGTTTGTAAGTTCATAGCGAGTAACTTTTGGTGCTTTTGAAGTATCTTTTAAACCAGAAAAATTAGTAGCAGGAACTTCAGATTGTTTAATATATTCTTTTCCAACATCAAGACCATTAACTTTTATCGTAACTCCTTCAGGAACTTCAACAATATAATTATTGTCTCCTTGGAATACTGTAGTAGCTAACCATTTACCATCTGCTGTTTTGATGAGTTTAACAGTTGCTACCTTTATGTTCCCTTCATAAATACCATATAGAAGGTCACCAGAATCGGTAGTTTCATCAATATACATTAATTTATCTAAATTAACACCCTTGTAAATATCTTTAATTCCTTGATCATAATCTTCTTTAGAATTAAGATGTGGATCAATAAGAAGTGAATTTTCATAGATACCATTAAAATCATTGTTTTTAACTTGTTTTAAATATAAACTAATTGCACTCTCTGGAAGGTTGGCTTCTTTACTTGCAAGATTTGATTTAGTCATTTGTACAACAAGAATGCTTGTTCCAACACATGCTAGTAATACCACGAGCATAATGATGATTCCTGCTGTTCGTTTTAATCCTATTTTCTTTGTACTCATTCTTATTTACCATCCTTTACTATAAATGCTGTTGGTAAATTACGAGCACCGTAAATTGATACTGTACTATTAATTGTTTTACCATCATAGACCATAACTGTTGAGTTCCCACCATCCAGGTTGGCTGCAGTCATAGCTCCATAATCTTGCATAATTTTAATTGCATCTGGATATAGAGCACCTAATGACAATGGTTGTCTACCATCCATAACAAGTAGAAGGAAAGAACCATCTTCTCTTTGACCAATAACTGTTCTAGGATTTAGTCCAGCAAGTCGTGCACTTTCAAATACAACTTTATATTGATTAATGAATACCGGTCCAAATGTAACTGCATCACGTACACCCCATTCAAGAGCTTGTTCAGCAGACATATCAGACGCTATTAATTGATTATTTTTATTGATTCCAATAACTGGTCCAAAGTCACTCATTTTACCGCTAACAAGTTTACCGTCAGATATAACGATTCCCCATGCTTGTCCGCCATTTCCTTTACCACCAGCATCTTCAAATCCACCAGCATTAATACCAGCAATACCATCGTAAAGTTCAATATACTCTTCCAATGAAGGACCAGCTGAAGAAGAATCCAAATCAGGATTAACGCCAACAATTAAATCCTCAGGATTATGCACAATCATCATGAAAGCTTGATATGTTGTCCCTTTAATACTGTGAATTTCAATACCATCTGTAGAAACTAACATAGCATCTTTCTTGTTAATCACAGTAGAAGGGTCAATTCCATCTTGTATAGCTTTTATCTCCGCTTCACTGTAAAAAAGTCGTGCAATTGTATGACTTAAGCCATCATCCGGTAAATCACGTATTAATTGCGTGCTGTAAGCAACTGCAGAGCCCTTATACGTTTCTTTTAGGACAAGATAAGTGGTAAATCCGGCGGTAGCTAAAATCATTAGTATGCACAGCGAAACCACAAGACCCGTCGATATCGTCTTAATTCTTTTTTTAGTCATATGTTCCTCATTTCTATCTAACCTTATCATTATTATATATTCTAGGGGTTTTATTGACAATTTGTTTTATAAGAAAGAGATTAACTTAAGAATCTTTAATAATTGAAATCCTCATAATTACTTCAATTTACATTTTAAGATTGTATATCGTGCTTTTTTTGACTGTTTCTCACATAAAATTCTTGTACTGAAAAGCCGTTTATGGTATTATAACAAAGCACTAGCAAATGGCTCGTTGGTGAAGCGGCTTAACACAGCGCCCTTTCACGGCGTCATTCACGGGTTCGAATCCCGTACGAGTCACCACAGGGGTGTAGTACAATGGTAGTATGATGGTCTCCAAAACCACAGACGGGAGTTCGATCCTCTCCACCCCTGCCAGTGAATAAAAATAACCGATGAAAATCGGTTTTTTTGTATTTATATTAAGTATTATTTTATATGGAGCAATATAGATAAGTTGAAATTTTTTTTGAAATTTGATAGTGTTTGAAAGAGGTATACAAGTATTTATAATACTATTTATAAGTAAAAATAATAATGGAAAATGCATGCAAATAACTTGCTTTAAGTATTATATGTTTTGATGGAAACAGTAAGAGTAGTATTTTATAAGAGGAGAATATAATGAATGATCAGACATTAATCATAATCAAA